>NZ_RSCK01000019.1:0-106117 GCF_003991895.1 Chroococcidiopsis cubana SAG 39.79 | reverse complement strand
TGGAATGAATTTGATAGTTTTCGTGATTGTGTCGATGCTGCTTTCAAACAGTGTCCTAATGTATATGCGTAGTGCTATATCAGTTATCAGTTATCGAGGAGTCACTGGTCACTGACCCTTGTTCTTCCATCAACATGATGACCCCGTGAATTCCTTGCCGATAATCCATTAAAGGGGTGAGAGTGACTTTACATTGGATCGCCTTACCACGCCGATTGATTGCATCTAGAAACACTTCAATAGAGCGAGATTCTCCCGCTAGGCAAGAGCGAATTTGCTGTCGCATCTGCCCGACTGGTAGACCGATATCCAAGTTTAAAAAATGTTGTCCTTCAACTTCGTTACTGCGCAAGCCCCATAGATCTTCAGCTTTATTATTCCAAACTTGGACTTGCAGTTCGCGATTCACGACTACCACTCCACCGCGAAGACTGGTGAGGATCGACTCTAGAAAGGCGTTGACTTGATTCAGTTCCTCGCTGCGCAATCGCAGTTCTTCATTAATTGTCTGCAATTCTTCGTTGGAAGATTGCAGTTCTTCATTCATGGTTTCCAATTCTTCATTAGTCGATTGCAGTTCCTCGTTCGTTGTCTCCAGTTCTTCATTAGAAGATTGCAATTCTTCGTTGGTTGTCTCTAATTCTTCATTGGTTGACTGTAATTCTTCATAAGCCATTTCCAATTCTTGATTGGAATGTTCTAGTTCCTCTTGCAACCGCCGAGAGCGACTGACATCGATAAAAACAATGCTGCATCCCAGCATTCTCCCGTTAATATCTTGCAGGAGCAATACTTGTACGTCAAAATATAAAGTCTCTCCAGAGGCAGAAATCCACTCTACCTCTGTTTGGCTGATAGCACGCCGTTCGGCATAGGCTTGCTCGATCCGAGAGCGCAGTTCTAGAGGGCGGTAAGAAATTTCCAGGTCTTGCAGGGGACGACCCAAATCTCTAGGGTGAATGTTAAATAAGTTGCGGGCGCGTTCGTTAGCTAATGTGAGTAGTCCATTGACATCGATCGCGATCTGAGCGGTGGAATTGAGGTCGAATGCTGTATCCCGAATGCGGACGTGGCTAGCTAAATAATTTGCTTCGTCATCGACGTGATTGTTACCCATAAGCAACAAGCGATCGCGCATATTTCCTTTAGGGACTTTAATGAAAATTCGTCGCTTCAAATCGACTGGCGTGAAAGAATCGCCGTGACTGAGTAACATTTCTGCTTTACCTAAAAATAAGAAGCCAGCATCATTTAAAGCAAAGTGAAAGCGGGCAATAATTCTCGATTGAGCTTCAGCATTGAAATACATCAACGTGTTGCGACATAACAACAAGTCAATGCGGGAAATAGGTGCATCTTGTAACAAGTCATGACGACCGAAAATCACCGAACGGCGGAGGTCTTTACGAAAAGTATAAACACCGTTGAAACTCTCAAAATAAAGTTCTAACATTTCCGGCGGAACGGAACTCACCTCTCGTTCGTTGAAAGTAGCTTGGCGGGCTTGGTTGAGCGCTTCTTCATCCACATCTGTTGCATAAATTTTGACGCGCTGACGCAACTGCTCGACTCCCACTGCTTCAGCCATCACCATTGCTAAAGTGTAAGCCTCTTGTCCCGAAGCACAGCCAGCACTCCAAATCCGAATTGGTTCTGTAGGTTCCTTGCGGGCAGTAATTCGAGGCACAATTTCTGTCGTCACGTAGTCCCAGGTAGCGCGATCGCGAAAAAAGGACGTGACATTGATCAAAATTGTGTTGAACAAAAGGACGAATTCCTCTGGCGCTACCTCTAGGCGATCCATGTAATCGCTGAAGTTCTCAAGGTCGAGTGCCTGCATTCGTTTGCGCACTCGCCGCATCAAACTAGAACGCTTGTAACCTGTAAAATCAAATCCGCGATTGCGTTTAATGTAGTTAATTAATGCTTCAAACTCAGCATTAGCCTCATCCGTCATTCCTCATCCCTCATCCCTTCACCTCAACTGCAACTAGTTTTACTAAGGTAGGGGCAATCTCGTTTAAAGGTAAAACCAGATCGACAACGCCAGTATTAATGGCTGCTTCTGGCATTCCCCCAAATTCAGCACTTTTGTAGTCTTGAACAATTACAGTCCCGCCCATTTCTGCAATTGCCCTGACTCCCATTGCACCATCGCTACCCGTACCCGTCAAGACAACTGCGATCGCCTGCTGTTTAAAACTAGCGGCTACCGATTCAAAGAGTAAATCTGCTGAAGGACGGACAAAATGTACGAGTTCTGAATGAGTCAACGACAGGCTACCATCTGTATTGACCAGTAGGTGATGGTCTGGCGGCGCAATATAAACTGCTCCCGATCGCAAATTATCTCCCGCTCGGACTTCTACGACGGGCATTTTTGTGCGACGGCTGAGAATATCTGCCATCATGCTAGGGTAGTGAGGGCTGACGTGCTGAACTACTGTAATAGCAGCTGGAAATTCTGTTGGTAATGCCGATAGAACTTGGCTCAGAGCATTCAATCCTCCAGCAGAGGCACAGATCGCTACAACTTTCTGAGGCAGCGAGGAGGAGTCTTCCACGGCAGGATGTTTCATTTCTGCTTCAGGAGTACCTCCTGTGGCTGCACTACTCTGCGATCCTACCACCTGTCCATTCGCTGTTGATGTGTCGCTGCCATTACTTCCGTTTCTCAAGATCAGTTGGCGCACTAAAGCTGCCTGGTGATGTGCGGTTCGCGCTTGTTCTCCAAACCGTTTAGCAGAATAAGTTTGCTGGCGATCGCGGGCGCGGTTTCCCAATCGCTCTGTCAGGGCAGCTTTTTCTTCTAATGCCCGCAGTGCGTTCCACAGTGCGTCTTCCAATGACTCTGACTGCGCGGCAAGCAAACTATCTGTAGAGTAAGCGTGACCCGTGCGACAGCGGAATCGGACGAGCTTGCCTTCATTCAGTTCCCACAGCACGCCACCGCAATCTGGACAACCATATGGGGAGGGTCTGCCAGGGCGATCGGGGTTCTGCATCGCATTTAACTCTAGTTCTGCCATGTCAGCCTCCATTTCCATATCATCAGATACACCTGTTGTTTCTGTTGCTACAGGCTGGCGAGCTAGCTCTGCGATCGAGGCTGCTATATTTACTACAGGTAAAATGCGATCGACTTCTACATTTTCAATTGCACTGCGAGGCATTCCCGAATACATTGCCTCTTCAGGGTCTTGAACGATCGCCACGCCGTCTCGTTGCTTCACCGCCATTAGTCCTGCTGTCCCGTCATCTAGCGTCCCCGACAGCACTACACCCACAACCCGTTGTCCGTATGCCTGTGCTGCCGAGCGAAACAGTGGGTCTACCGCTGGGCGATGACCGTTTTCTTTGGGACCGCGAGCCAGAGAAATCGAGCCGCGTTTGAGGAGCAAGTGGCGATCGGGTGGTGCGACATAAATTCTGCCATATTTGATCGGCTCGCCATCTTCAGGATGTAATGCCTTGAGTGAAGATTGTTGCTGACGCTTAGCGATCGCCCGATTGAGAATTTTCGGGAGAATACTGGGACTTTCAGAGGGAACGTGCAGCACGACAAAAATTGCCGCTGGAATATCCGACGGTAAATGGCTCAGCAATTGAGATAGAGCTTCTACCCCACCAGCAGAAGCACCGATTACAATTATGTCGTGTCCAGGCATTGGTTAATTAGGGAGTAGGGAAGAGGGACAAGGGGGAACTCGCTCTTCCCCACGACCGAAGGGAGTGGGGACAAGGGGGACAAGGGGGACAAGGGGGACAAGGGGGACAAGGGGGACAAGGGAGCGATCGAACTAAGTTCACGCTAACAGAATATTGAACTAATAGCTTCATTCTTTAGAGAGTCGGGAGTCGGGAATCTGGAATAAGTGGTGCGTGGTGCGTGAATCAATTTTGAATTTTGAATTTTGAATTTTGAATTTTGTCCCCTGCTTCCTACTCACCAGTCACTGTCTTCGGTAACTCAACGTTAAATGTCGAACCTTTACCTAATTGACTTTCAACTGAAATTTTGCCTTGCATCATGTGGACTAGCGATTTGGTAATTGCTAAACCTAAGCCAGTTCCACCATGTTTACGGGTTATCGTTTGATCGACTTGACGAAATTCTTCAAAAATATGATCTAGTTCCGATGTAGCAATGCCTATACCAGTATCCTTGACACTCAGCATAAATTGCGTATTTGAAAGTTCGCAAGTTTTGATTTCTATACAACCAGATTCAGTAAATTTAATTGCATTAGAAAGTAAGTTGACTAATACTTGACGCAGGCGGTTACTATCATTAACAATTGTCACATTTTCTGTTTGCAAATCGACATGTATAGGTAACTGCTTCTGCTCCGCTAGAGGTCTAAGTTCGTCAATAGTTGATGAGACCAGACGATCTAAGCTAATTAATTCTAATTGCAGTTCTAGCCGACCTGATTCAATTTTAGATAGATCGAGAATATCGTTAATTAAAGCAAGGAGATGTTTGCCATTACTCAAAATGCGATCGATCATGCCAGATTGAGTTGCAGACAAAGCCGCAGAACGCTGACGTAACAAAACTTGCGCAAAACCAATCACGGCATTCAAGGGCGTGCGTAGTTCGTGAGACATGGTGGCGAGAAACTGAGATTTCAGCCGTGCTGCTTCGATCAACTGGAGATTTTGCTGCTCGATCCGTTGTCTAGTTAACTCTAATTCTCGATTTTGCTGGGCTAAAGTCAAATTTTGAGCAGCTAGGCGTTCTTCCCGTTCCTCTAAAGCCTGGATTAAACGGGCATTTCCGATCGCGATCGCCGCCTGTTCTCCTACCGCTGCCATTAAATTTTGGTCTTCAGGATCGAAAGCATCAAGATTTTGCCAATTTCCCACCACCAATACACCCAAACGCTCTCCATTCACCGAAGCGATCGGCACTGCATACAAGGAACTAGGAGCCAAAGAGAATTCGGAATTCGGAATTCGGAATTCGGAATTAAATTCTCCTCTTCCCCCTTGTCCTCCTTGTCCCCCTTGTCTCCCTTGTCCCTCTTCCCTACTCCCTGCGCCCTTCGCCCTACTCCCTTGTCCCCCTTGTCCCTCTTCCCTACTCCCCGCGCCCTGCGCCCTTCGCCCTCTAATCAGCCGCGCTTTCCCAGTCTCAAATACCTGCCTCAAGACTCCCAAGTCGGGATCGAGAATTTCGGTTAAGAGCAATCTTTCCTTGCCAATACCTGCTGTGGCAGAAGTTTCTAATTCGTCAGTCGCAGAATTGTAAGTGGCGATCGCGGCAAAATCTGCATCGGGGATTCCATCACAGACAGCTCCGACGATAACGTGTAGTAGCTCGGATACGTCGGTTAGGCGTTGGTTGAGCAGGTTGCCAATCCGCTGCAAGACGCGCAGTTGTTGCTGCTGTTCGCCTAAAATTACGATCGCCTGACGCAGATTTTCGCCAATTTCATTCGCCTCTTGGTAAAGCCGCCCGTTATCTACTGCTAACCCAGCTCGACGACCGAGATCCTCGGCAAATATTAAGTCGGCATTAGTATAGACTCGCTGTGACTCAGCTGCCACAAAACTAATTGCTCCAAGCGTCCTACCGCGCGCTTGAATTGGGACGCACAGCGCCGATTTCATCTGAATTTGACGTAAACTCTGCAAATGGTCGCGATCGCGGGCGAGATTTTGGAGTAAGCGATCGTCAATCTCTGGGTATAAAACTGACTCCCCAGTATGGATCACCTGGGATACGCCCAACGTACTATTTGAACTAACAGGATAGTGGCAAGCTAAAGCTTCTAGCCACCGTACCTGAGATAATGCGGAATGAGCCACGCTCACCTGCCGGATCGAGCCGTCTGCTTCGAGAATGTGAATGCTACACCAATCTGCTAGCTGCGGTACGATCGATTGAGCTAGGTTATTCAAAATAGTTTGATAGTCCAGAGAAGCAGCCAGAATGTTGCTAGCTTCAACTAGGAATCGTTCTTGATCTTCAATCCGTTTGCGCTCTGTAATATCAACAAACGCTCCGATACTGCCTCGGCATTGACCTTGCTCGTCAAACAAAGGTGCGGCGTTGCCAAGTAATTTGACTGGGGGCGTACCTTCTTTGGTTACTAAGTCTAACTCCACATCCAGCACTGGTTTACCGCTGCTTGCTGCTTGTTGCATGGGTAACTCGGAAGCAGGAATTTCTTGACTTTGACGGAAGACTTTGTATGTCGGTCGTTCTTCTAATGGCGCGCTTTTAGAAGCATTAGCAGTTGATGATAGCCCCATTAGCTTTGCCATTGCTGAGTTGACGCGAATATACTGGCATTTCGGATCTTGGGCGATCGCAATTCCCAGGGGAATCACGTCGAGCAGCGTTTCCAACTCATTGACTCGTCGCGCCAAATCTCGGTTGAGGCTAATAATTTCAGCTTCCGAGCGTTTGCGATCGCTCAAATCGACAGTAAAACAAATTGCCGTGTCGGGTGACTGCTCTACAACTGCCGCACCTAATAGTATTGGCACTCGCGTTCCGTCTTTACGGATATACTCTTTTTCATAATAATTAAAACTACCAGCCGTGCGCAGTTGTTCGATGACAAGTCGATTCTGCTCGGCATATTCTGGTGGGGTCATTTTTTGCCAGTGCAACTTTCCCGCTTTTAAGTCCTGCTCAGTGTAACCCACCATTTGTAGAAAAGCTTGATTTGCCTCAAGAATTTCTCCACTCAACTTTGTTAATATCACACCTACGATATTTGTTTCCGCCAAGCGCTGGAACCGAGATTCGCTAGCTTTAAGCGCAGCATCCAGCCTTCTACTCTCCGTGATGTCGCTCACAATTCCCGACATTCGGTACGGATAGCCGCGAGCATCTCTTTGAGCTTTTCCCCTAGCCACGCAATGACGATATTCCCCAGAGGAATGCATAATCCGAAACTCAGCTTCGCATTTTTCTCCGTGTAGCAGGTGATTTCTAACTACAGTTTTGATCTCGGGTAAATCTTCTGGATGAATTAAATCTAATAGCGCTGTGGGGGTGTGAGTAAATTCTGCCCGCTCGACCCCAATAATTTCTAATAACCGATCGTTACAATAAACTTCATCGGTAGTACAGTACCAATCCCACACCCCATCATTAGCAGCTTCTATTACTAATCGATAGCGTTCCTCGCTTTCTCTTAAAAGATTGTTTGCCTCTTGAGCTGCCAATTCTGCTTTATGCAAGCGAATGGCATTGCGGAGAGTCTGGCTTAGTCCCTCTACCGACAGTTTAGATTTCGATAAATAGTCATATGCCCCCGCTTTCATTAGCTGGACGGCGATTTGCTCGTCTCCTTGCCCTGTCAATACCACCAAAGGAACGGTAAAGCCCAAAGAGCGAATTTGTTGCACTAAACTCAATCCATCGCCATCAGGCAAGCGATAATCTAAAAATACGCAGTCAAACTGCTGCTGTTGCAACTGGGCGATCGCTTCAGCACAGCCATTTGCTTCTGACAAATCCATCTTCACCCCAGCAGTAACTAGCGTTCGCCTCACTGCCATGCGATCGACTTCATCATCATCTACAACTAGAATTTTGACTGGTTCTTCCATAAAAATCAGGAATCGAGAGTCTGGAGCCGGGAGTGGTAGTTTTTCACTCACCACGCACCACGCACCACGCACCACTCATTTAAGGCATTTCACTTAAGGTCCAATAATTATTCAGCGTTGCCATGACTTGGACAAAGTTATCAAACGTGACTGGTTTGAGAATATATCCAGCAACATTCAGGTTGTAAGCCTCAACTTTATCTCTGTCTTCGTTAGATGTCGTCAACATAACGACAGGGATCTGCTTGAGATTGTCATCACCTCGCAATTCTCGTAAAAATTCAATTCCATTCATTCTGGGCATGTTTAAATCTAATAAAATTAATCGCCGCTCTTGCGGGATTGGCGATGGTTCGCCTTCACTTCCTCGCAAGATTGACAATGCTTCTATCCCATCACTAGCTGTGTAGAGTGAATTGGTAATGTTATTTTTCTTAAACGCTCTTTTTACGTTCATGACATCCACTTCGTCATCCTCGACAAGTAGAATATGAATCATTTTGTCTTTCATTATGAAGTTTTATATATTCCATCTTGACTAAAATTGGAGCATATACACCTCAATCGTTTGTAGTATTTTTGAGGGAGCAGGGAGTATTGAGTAGTTAGTGGCTGGTGGCTAGTGGCTGGACTTTTCTCTAGTCACTAGCCACCAGCCACTAGTCACTGATAACTGCTCACTTCTTCCAAGTAAAATAAAAAGCTGCTCCTTGTCCTGGCTTTGATTTTAGCCGAATAGTACCTCCTTGTTGTTCGACAATTTTTTTGACGATCGCTAAGCCGATTCCCGTGCTTTCGATTGTGTCACGGGGCGACAGGGTCTGGAAAATACCAAATACCTTGTCGTGGTACTCGGGCGCAATTCCATCCCCATCATCGGCTACGACAAATTCATAATTTGAGGCATACTCTTGCACGGAAATACTGACTCTGCCATCCTGCCTGGGGTGGTATTTAATGGCGTTGCTAATTAAGTTAGTAAAGACTTGTTGTAAAGGCAATTTTTCAGTCACGATTGTCGGCATGGGTGCAATTTCGATTGAGAACGTTTCAGGTGGAGAGAGGGAGTCAACGACCTCTGCTAACAAATCTCCTACAGAAACTTCAAATTTTGGCGTGTCCATCCGTCCGACGCGGGAATATTGCAGCAATCCGTTAATTAAGGTTTCCATGCGATGGACGCGCCCCCGTAGTAAGTTCATTTGGTGGCGCGTGTCTGCTGTCAGTTTGTCTGATAGATCTTCTTCAATCCATCCTGATAAATTAGCGATCGCTCTCAATGGTGCTTTGAGATCGTGAGAAGCAACATAAGCAAACTGATCTAATTCTTGATTGCGCTTTTCTAACGTCGCGTTAGTTTGCGCTAGTACGGTTGTGAGATAAGTTAATTCCTCTGCCCGCGTTTTGAGTGCGTCTTCCGAAACTTTGCGATCGCTAATATCCAAACAGCAGCCAATATATCCGGCAAAACTTCCGTCGGGGGTAAACCGAGGACTGCCTTTTTCAAAGATCCAACGGTACTTACCATCCGCCCGTCGCAGGCGAAATTCTTGCGCGAACTCTTGCCGACTGTGAAAAGCTGATAAATAAGTTTCCACGCAACGAGAGACATCTTGTGGGTGTACTGCTTCCGTCCAACCTTCTCCCAATTCCTGTTTTAAGCTGCGTCCGGTAAAATTTAACCAAGACTGATTGGCAAACTCCCACAAACTGTCAGTCCCAGCCATCCAGATCATCACGGGTGCGCCGTCTGCCATCGTGCGAAATCGAGCTTCGCTTTCCCGTAATTCTGCTTCTGTTTGCTTGGCTGCGGTGATATCCAACATCAATCCCCGCAGTTTAGATTTTCCCTCGCGATCGCGGGCAAAGTGCAGGCGATCGCGCAACCACACCACACGTCCATCTGCGGCTATGCAACGGTATTCCAAACTACAATCGCGCTCTCGCTTTTCCTGGTGGTAAAAATGTCCTATATTTACCCGATCTTCAGGGTGAATGAGATTTTGCCAAAAGTTCGGCTGCTCTAACCATTGTTCCACCGGGTAGCCTAAAATTTCTGCTGCACTTTGACTGACGAAGGTAAATCGTGCCGTTTCTGCATCGTATTCCCAAACGATTGTGTCTTCCAGCCCGTTGACTAAATCTTGAAATCTCTGTTGTACGGCTTCTAGTTGTGCTGTTTTTATTGGTGTCTTTACCGATTCCGGCTCGGTCGAGTTTACTTCGGTTCGATTGATACAAGTGACTTGCCGATCCGGTACGTCACTCGCTTCTGGGATAACTTGTTCTTGCCACCAATAATAGTTTCCATCTGCTGCCAAAACTCTGTAGGAGACAGTGTAAGCCTGCTGGCAAGCGATCGCTTGCTGCCGTTGCTGGTAATAGCGATCGCGATCTTCAGGATGGATGGTCTGCCAAAGTTCCCCAGGAACTGTTTCTATTTGGCTCATTTAGTTTTTGACTGTATTAGCAACTTTATTTTTATGCTAGAGAAAATTTTATGACACTGCTCGATTCATAAAATTTATCCTACCAGTATCTCAGCTAAAATATTAACTTACTAGAGTGGTATGGAAGGGTAAAATCTAAATATTAGAATTTTCAAAAAGTCTTTACATATAGCCTTTTCGGCAGTTTTTAATAAAAATTGTTGTCCTTTATGCCAAAAAATTTACAACCATTATCGAATTAAGTTTTATGATAAATTTAAGCTAGAATACCTTAAATTTAAAAAAATTTAAAATAAGAGAAGAGTCAAAAGTTCTCTCTTGAGGGGGATGAAAAAACCCGGGCAAAAGTATTAAAGCCATAAGTAGAGGTTTTTGCAGGATAGCAAAAGATTGTCTAGGCAATGATGGAGCATGAAAGCTGATGAGGATGGCAATGTAAATAAAAGTACTAAGATTGAATTGTTGAACAAAGCTAGAGTTAAAAACTTACTTCATATAGCACTCCTACAAGAGTTTATGGAATGGCTAGAGCAGTGAGTAAGGGCTGCGTCTACCTCGCTTTGAATCCCACTTGACTTTCAGTTGTAGGACATGCAGCCAAAGCATCATCTGTCATTTAGTACCAGACCAATGACAAATGACCAATGACAAATGAACAATGTAAAAAACATGAGTAAAATTCGCGTTGCTTTAATTGAAGACCACGACCTCACTCGCGTCGGGATCAGAACAGCACTACAACAGCGGCAAGAACTTGAAGTGGTAGGCGAAGCTGCCAACGCTAGCGAGGGTTTGCAGTTATTGCAGACAGTCCATCCCGATATTGCGATCGTGGATATCGGTTTACCTGATAAAGATGGCATTGAACTAACTAGGGAGATTAAGGCAGCCGCAAGCGAGGGAGAAGGATTCACTACCAAAGTTTTGATCTTGACTTTGCGAGACAATCGAGAAGCAGTGTTAGCTGCTTTTGCGGCGGGGGCTGATTCTTATTGCATGAAGGATATTAGTTTCGATAACTTACTAGAAGCATTGCGCGTCACCCACAGCGGTAATGCTTGGATCGATCCCGCGATCGCCCGCATTGTTTTACAGCAAGTCAAACCCGCACCTGCTGAAGTTCCTGCTGCTGTAGTCGCTGAAGTTAGTAAAGAAGACAAAGACAACAAAACTGTTGCTATCCATGCAGCTGATGAAGACTACGACCAAATGTTAGCTGCTTACCCCCTCACCGAAAGGGAATTAGAGGTATTGCAACTAATTGTAGAAGGTTGTAGTAATGCTGTAATTGCGGAAAAACTATACATTACCGTTGGTACGGTAAAAACCCACGTCCGTAACATTCTGAATAAGCTCTGTGCCGATGACCGCACTCAAGCCGCAGTCCGCGCTCTCAGATCTGGATTGGTTGGTTAGGTTTTTGTAGAGACGCGATACATCGCGTCTCTACAGATAGATATTTGCAAAAGTTAAACTTATAGCGAGTATTACTATAAATTTTGTTAAGTTAGGTTTATCAATCGGTAGTGAATGTCTAATAGTAGGGTAAAGGGTTGCATGGCAAGGTCAAACGAGGCAAGCTATGCGATCGCTTGAAATTGGGCGTAAGATTCAGAACCCAGATATACCCATGACACAGTTATTTGCTTTGTCTCCGCGCTACCGTCTTGATGATGAACTACCCTGGTTGGAAGCAATCGATCCTAGCCATCACTACTGGATTGCTGTTAATGGCGATCGCAGCGCGATCGTAGCAATTCCAGGGCTAACAGTCTCCTCTTTTGACGAGTTCAAGCAAGCAATTCGTCAATTTAGAGCCTTGCAAGCAGGGGAACAAATGACTGTAGCGCGGGCAGCCAGTACTTCTACTATTTACTGCATCAGCTCTAACTGTTATGCCATCTCCGCAAAGGTGAATGGTGCTACTGTATGGCACTTATTCGATTATGAAACTTTAGAAAGTCTGCTAATGACTGCATATCCAGACTGGCAATGCAGTCCTAAAGATATTGAAATGGGTCGCCAACTCCTAGCAAAATCTTTTCAGCAAGTGTTGGCTTAAAGTACCTAAGTGTTGGCTTAAAGTACCTAAGATATACAACTTTCTACCGCTTCAAACTCAACAACTCCTGCGGTGAGGCTAAGAGTTTGATTTTGGTGGCAGCAATTTCTTGCTGAGAATTGAGTAAAAAGAACCAAGAAACGTTCACGCCAAACAGAGGGGTTTGCACTTTCCCCACGACTTGCACCTCTAAATCGCCTTCCACAACCTGGGAAATTCCTCGCTCTGGCTCCAACTTCATCCCCTGGGCTTCCCGTTGCAAGAAGGAAGCGATCGCCTCTCGTCCCACAATTCCTTCTTCAAAAGGAGGATACATCACTCCATCTGTAGCAAATAAATTTGCACAGGCTTGATAATTTTCTGTGTTTAATGTGTCAAAGTAACGAATAATGGTAGATTCTGTAATTCCTGCTATTTGTTGTACCGTATCCTGCGGCGATCGCGTTGATGCTTCCATGCGATTCATTCATCCCTCTTGACAAAAACAGCCTGCTCTTAACGCTCACGATCGCATATAAGAGCAGGTCAAAACCTGCCCCTATAGAAGGATTCTAGGAATTGTCATTCGTTATCAGTTATTTGTGGGTACTATCCGAATGACAAACGACCAATGACAAATAACGAACAACTAATCTGCCAAAGGATCGACACCCATATCAGCGACAAGTTTCCGCAAAACGGTGATTTGTTGACCGAAATCGAGCTGTTTAATCGTTGCCAGTGTTTCATTCACATCGCGAGAAGGCTGGTATCCTGTAGGCATAGGAACGACAAAACCTTGAACCATTAGCTCTGATAACTCATACCAAAAAGCTAATTTAGTGTTATTGCTTAAAATACCGTAGCTGCGGCTAATTGGAGTGTTTTTTCGCTCTACCAAGTCGCGCATTGCCTCTAACTGCTGAGCGTGAGACATTTGTTTCAAAGAATTGAGCAAACCTTCTGCAAGTTGCAATCGAGCCGCACCAGGAGCCGCAGGCGTGATAGAACGACCCATTTCCGTGTAAGCGTACCATAGCAGTGCTAATTGGTCGTCGGTGCTGAGGCGCTTCACCAAAGAAATGGTAGCAGGCACGGCATCAGCTAGCTGAAAATCAGAGTTAAGGCGATTGGAAGCAAAAGAAAAAGCTGATTCGGTTGTATACGTCATGTCTGCACTAGAGATTCTTGACAAAGTGGTGAAAAAATGCTCAAATCTCTCCTCCTATTTCATATACTGCAACACTTATTTACGAAAAGCAAATAAAATTAACAAATCAATGAAACAGTTATTAATTATCAGTAGGGAGCTGAGGGAGCTGAGGGAGCTGAGGGAGCTGAGGGAGCTGAGGGAGCTGAGGGAGCAAGAACTGTCAACCAACAACCAACAACCATCAACCAACAACCATCAACCAATGACTAACTTAACCAGCGACCAAATCAAACAAAAAGCCTTAGAATTGGGGTTTCACAAAGTCGGCATTGCCGCAGTGGAAGCAGTAGGAACTGCGGAGCGGCAGAGGTTGCAAGCTTGGCTGCAACTGGGATACCAAGCAGATATGGCATGGATGGCAAACCCCAAGCGCGAGGATATTCGTTTAGTCATGCCAGAAGTGCGATCGCTAATTTGCGTGGCGCTCAACTATTACACTCCTCACCAGCATTCTACAGATCCAACAAATGCAAAAATTTCTCGTTATGGCTGGGGTAGAGATTATCACAAAGTATTGTATAAAAAGCTCAAAGCCTTGAGTCAGTGGTTGCGATCGCAAGCAGCAGATATCCAAACGCGGTTCTATGCTGATACGGGTCCAATTCAAGATAAAGCGTGGGCGCAACAGGCAGGTATCGGTTGGATTGCTAAAAATGGTAATGTGATTACACGAGAATATGGTTCTTGGGTATTTTTGGGTGAAGTGTTGACTGACCTAGTTTTGACCCCAGATCGACCCCATACGCAACATTGCGGTAATTGTACTCGCTGCATAGAGGCATGTCCCACACAAGCAATTACGCAGCCTTTTGTTGTCGATGCCAATCGCTGCATTGCTTATCATACAATCGAAAATCGTGCCGAAAAGCTACCTGAAGCGATCGCTTCCCGTCTTGACGGTTGGGTAGCTGGTTGCGATATTTGTCAAGATGTTTGTCCTTGGAACCAGCGTTTTGCTCGCACGACAGATATCAATGAATTTCATCCTTATGCACACAATCTCGCACCAAAACTCACAGAACTAGCAACAATAGAAGACGGCGAGTGGGATCGGCGCTTTACAGGTTCAGCCTTGCGGCGGGTCAAACCCGAAATGCTGAGAAGGAACGCCCGTGCTAATCTTGAATCGTCGGCTACGATTGTTTATTCCGATTCACTGTAATGACCATTAAGGTGATCTTTTTTGATTTTGACGGTACTATTGCCGATACACTTCACTCCATTGTCGGTATTACTAATCGCTTAGCTGTAGAATTCGGACATAAACCCATTAGCACCGCAGAAATTGCTCAGATTAAAAACCTGAGTTCGCGTCAAATTATCAAACAATCAGGAATTTCAATTCTCAAATTTCCCTTGTTAGTTGCTAAAGTCAAATCAGAGCTGAATGCAGAAATTTCTAAAATTCAACCTTTTCCCGAGATTAAAGAAACTTTACTCGAATTGAGAAAACGAGTCGATAAAGTCGGCATCCTGAGTTCTAACTCTAAAGATAATATTTTTGCTTTTTTGGAACTCAATGATATGGATTATTTATTTGATTTTATTTATACAGAAGCCGCTCTCTTCAGTAAAAGTAGAGTCATCAAAAAGATTTTGAAGCAAGAGAAGATTGCACCGTCAGAGAGCGTCTATATCGGAGATGAAACCAGAGACATAGAAGCAGCAAAAAGAAGTAAAGTCACTGCGATCGCCGTTAGTTGGGGTTTCAACTCCGCCGCAGCCCTGGAACAATATCAGCCCGATTTTCTCATTCACCAACCAGCAGAACTCATCGCGGCGATCGATAAATTAAAGACTAGTTGATAGTTGTTGGTAATGGGTAATGGGTAATGGGTAATTGTTGGTTGTTGGTTGTTGGTTGACCGCTCCCTTGCCCCCTTCTCCCCCTTATCCCCACTCCCTTCGGTCGCGGGGAAGAGCGAGTTCCCCCTTGTCCCCCTTGTCCCCCTTGTCCCCCTTGTCCCCTTCTTCCCTGCTCGTGCGCTCCCTGCTCCCTAATAACTGCCTACTCCTCGTCTGTCTCCATTTCTTCCATCAAGCTGACTCGATCGATCGCAAATCCTATTTGCGTCGCTAACTGAACAAATAAGTCAATTTCTTCCTGTTGCCAATTTCTCGGTTCGGAACAGTGATGGGCAATTAATAATCCCAGTAACTCATTGTTTTTCAAGATTGGTGCTACCAAATTAGCTTTAACTGCAAACTGCTCTAATAATCGGCGATAGCAGTCTTCAACTCGTCCCGCTTGGTAAATATCATCAATGACTGTGACATGACCTTGCTTGTAGATTTCGGCATACTTTTCTCTCATGCAAGGATCGTCAATTCTCACTCTTAAAGTTTGGGGCCAGCCTGGGGCAACAGACTCTGCCACGACAATGCCATCCCAATTACTAGAATCTAGACCGTAAACGACTACGCGATCGGTTTTGATCGCACGCCTGACTTCTTTCACAGCAGTTTTCAGTAACTCTTCTAAAAATTGAGCTTGCTGAATTCGCAAAGTAATTTCTGTGAGTAAATCGGCACGTTCGGCATCGGCTTCCTGCTTTTCTAAAAATGTAACTTGTTCGGATGCTACTCCTACCTGTTTTGCCAAATGGGAGAATAACTCAACTTCATGAGGTAGCCAAACTCTAGGTTCAGAACATTGATTAACAATCAATAAACCAAATAGTTGACCGTTTTTGGTAATTGGCGCTACCATCTGCGCTTTGATCGCAAACTGTTCTAACAATTTAATATGACAATCGGTCAGTTCTCCCCCATAAATATCGTGAGTTACGCAAATTCGACCATTGATATACTTTTCTACGCCCTCGTTCGATTCAGAAAAATATGTGTCGGTAATTTTAATCTTTAAGCAGGAAGGTAAGCCAGGTAAAACAGATTCAGCGACAACATTACCACTCCAGTCAGGATTAAATTGATACACGAAAACTCGATCGGCACTGAGAGCGCGACGTAGTTCCTTCGTAGCGGTTTTTAATAACTCGTTGAGATATTGTGCTTGTCGAAATTTGAGCGAAATTTCCGTCGCTATTTTAGCTGACTCAATCGTGGCAATTTGTTGATGGCTAACATCCACCTTTTCCAGTGCTGCACTATTGAGAATTGCTAGCGGAGAGTAAGATTCATCCGGTTCTAATTTTGGCTTTTCACCTGCATCGACAGCAGATTTTGCTGGACGCATAGCTCGATTAGCAAAAAAAGCAGTCAACAAACCAATTAGTAGCAGCGATGCGACAACAGTTTCAATTAAAAGAGTCACTGGTAGCTGAGTGGGAGAATCAGCCAGGTCTGGATTGTCCACGCGGGCTTCAGCTTGGGCATTAAACTGCGGGACTAGGCGATCGTCGGCTTGCGCAAGGGTTTTGTCAGTCAAAACTGGCAAAATTCCAACAGCAATAATTAACGCTACGAGCTTGGTTCTAAAACTGCTTTTTTGCCACCAAAGGCGATGCTTGGAAAGCTTAGTCCCTGGGTCTGGATTATTCCGGCAAGATGGCGGATAATTATCTCTAGAGTCGTGAATTTTTATACTGCTAAAATTATTAATTTGAATACATTGAGAGGTAGGGGTACGTCTACGGGTGGAATACTGCTCGGCAAAATGGAAAGGGATTTGACTCATTGTGCGCTCGCTTGGCTAATACTCTGAAAACTACTGCCGAAAAACTTTCACATTTAGCATATTGAGGTCATTTTTAAATTTTTGCAATACTTTTCAACATAGGTAGCCGCATTTAGCTTTTTAAATTTAGACATATGTACTTACTTCTCGGTCAACTTGTTTATACCAGCTTTGCAGGCAAAGGATTCAAAACTGTTTGCAGTCCGCAGGTTTCGCCAGAAATTCAGCAAGCTTTCTTGCAACATGTAGTTTCCCAACATTGGGATTCTTACAATCCTCCAGAACCCAAATATCGTGCGGCTTACATATATCAAATCGACTCAGAGCAAACTTTGTTTGGTTGGTTATACAACGATGGCGTGGACGAGCTAGGACGCGGCAACGTACCATATTTTATTTGTTATTACATTTCAGAACCACTGTTTGATTTTCAACTAGCAAATATATTTACTTGTTTGGAGCGAGGACCAGTAACAATCTTAGATCGACATCAACCTCGCGCATATATAAAAACCAAGGTTTTATCAAATTTGTGGGACTACCAACCAGCAAAAGCAGGGGTGTCAACTCCTCTGTACCTGCGACAGCAAAGCTATACAGACTTGCGCCAAGGAAATTTGTTGGAGCTATTTGTGCCGATTGACGCACAGGAAAGTGCCGTCGATTTTCCAGAAAGAACTTACGAGCAGCAAATGGCGCATCTCTCTATTTATACTAGTTATGCAATTGATGGCTTAGGGCTTGAACCGGGGCATGTTATTACAGCAGATGCTGCGACTATTGCAGTCGATCCGATCGCCTCTAAGAGTCAGTCAAAACCCAAGTTACCGTTGTATCAGTTCTACAAACAGACATTAGGAAAAGATCGAGAGTCAAAAAGTTTGATTCAGAACGGTTCGACAAATTTATTATCTAAATACAAAAAAAATTCGACTGCCAGCCGCGATCGCCACTCTATGTCGGCAAATACTAACTCCGGTCGCTTGGCATTAGCAGGAAATAACTTCTCCCCAGTCGATTTGAAGCCGGTGGCATTAGGACAAACAGTCGATCGTAACGCCGAACGCCTGACTTGGGGTTATAAAAACTCTCAACTTTGGCTCAAAGTTGGCATTTTAGCAAGTGCGGTAGCGCTCGGGTTTTCGCTATACGGTCTGATGCATTCGGGTATGTCTAATACCGATTCGCAAGTCTACGTAGCATCGCAAGTCAAGCGCGATCGAAACTACAAAGCTTTGGCAGCAGTTCCTAACGTCCCTTTAGGTACGTTTCGATATGGTGGCTCTACCACTTTTGCACCACTGCGATCGCCCACAACTGTCGCGACGATTGCCCAAGCTCAGCCACAATTTGAACTACTCTACACCGATCCTTATCAAAATAGACATGGCTCTACCGTAGGCATCCAAATGTTGCTAACAGGTAAACTCAGCTTCGCACAATCTTCTCGCCCGATTCGAGCGGCAGAATTAAGACAAGCCCAACAACTCGGTTTTACTTTAGAACAAATTCCCGTGGCGATTGATGGCATTGCTCTATATGCCAATCCTCAAGTTGCCGTTACCGGGTTAACTCTGTCCCAAGTTAAAGATATTTTCACTGGGAAGATCGTTAACTGGAAACAACTCGGTGGTTCGGATTTACCGATCGTACCCATTAGCCGCGATCCTCAAGTCAGCGGTACTGCTAATTTTCTGCAAGAAAAAGTTCTAGCAGAAGAAAACTTTGGCTCCAACGTGCGATTAGTTAACACGACAACCGATGCTATCCGTACCGTCGCCAAAACTCCAGGCGGAATCAGCTACGCTACTGCCTCAGAAGCAGTTCGCCAGCAGAGCATAGATCCTATTTCTTTAGCAACCATCTCTCCCTTGCCACTGGCTGCGAGTAACGGTGGCTTTGTTTCTCCTTTCGATCTGCAACGCAAAAATGTCGCTAATACTACAGCTTTTGCTAACGGTACTTATCCCTTAACTCGTCGCCTTTACATCATCGTCAAGCGAGATGGCAGCGTTGACGAACGCGCTGGGATTGCCTACACAAATTTATTGTTTTCTGAAGAAGGACAGCAACTCGTGGAGCAAGCTGGTTTTGCCCCCTTGCGCCTACGCTGAGATCTTACCTTTTAAATACTCGCAAAAGTGAAAAAAATCTATTTTTTTACGTCTGGAGATTTCTTTTATCGGATAATCTTTTTTTATCTAAATATATTGGCTTTTACGAATTGTCTAGCCTGCCTCTAATGCTCAATGAAGACTCTAAGTTTTTTCTTTAAAACAGTGGACTAGCTGATGACTTGCCACTATGCTCGAAAGAGAGGGTTTGTCAGCCTAATAACCGCCAACAACTGTTTTATTCAAATGCAAGACATTATGGAGATACACGGCTGCGAACTTCACGGAGTTGCACGCCTCGTTCAACTAGAACGCGCTATATGCAATCTCTTTAGAGTCTAAATGTGCGTTTTTAGGAGTAGCGTCAGAATTGCAGGTAGATTGACCGCAAATATATTTATTCTGCTGCCGCAGCAAAATCAAGTGTAATCCTTGGAGTTATTTGCTAGCGATGCAGTGAATAGTGATGTATGGTATTTAACTTTCAGGAATAATAACTTAGTGGTATGCTGCTGCTAATCAATCTCACCTAGCACTTAAGCTAATGTTACAAAAACTATAGAGCCAAACCAACTATGTCAGTGAAACTTCGCAAGCAGCATCTAACCGTGTTACCTCAAAACTTACCAAAAAACAGAACATTTAATCTTTTAAGCATTGGGCAAAGAGGCGTAGGAAAAACGGTTTTCCTCGTCGGTAGCTATACGGAGCTACAGACTGAAAATTCCAAAAAGCAGCCGCACAAATTATGGTTTGAATGCCAAGACAACCAGGTAAAGGAAAACGTAGATAAAATTCTTAAATATATAGACCAGACGGATCAGTATCCACCACCGACGATGAAAGTCGTCAACTTCAGCTTTAACCTAAAACGACAAAGCTTTTGGGGTGAAAAAACAGTATGCCATTTCCGCTGGAATGATATCCCTGGCGAAATCTGCGACGTTCACAACTCTGATTTTCGCGAACTCGTGTTTAACTCGCATGGCTGCTGCGTGTTTATTGATGCCTACGCTCTCAGGCACAGCGATGCTTACATTCAAGTATTGGAAAATATCTTTGAGCAAGTCATGGCATTGACGAGCTTAGTTTATCTCAATGGATTAAATTATCCATTAGCTATAGTGCTAACTAAGTACGATCTATTAGAATCTAATGCAACAACTCAAAAAGTCATAAAAAATAAGTTAGAACCTTTGATCGCTCATCTCAATACCGTCAAAGCGCGCTACGAGATTTTTCATTCCTCTATACCTCTAGTGCGAGAAAACAACACAGTAACTCTCAAACCCAAAGGAACAGCCATCGCTTTTCTTTGGTTAGTATGGGAGCTAAACAAAATACATAGCTCCAGTGCAGAAAATCAGCTTTTGGGATTAATTCATCGCATTATTCCTGGCGATGCCAACGCTCGCTCGAAGAACCCTAACGGAGTGATGCAATCTTTATTCGATTCTAACCGCAAACCGAGTACTCAAAGCGATCGCCGCTCCTCTGTTAGAGAGAAAATGGGGTCGAAACTCTGGTGGTTCCTTGGCATTGGTATAGTTGGAATAGCCCTATTGTCCCTACTCGGTTACCAACGGTCTACTTCACAGATTCGCACGGGTGAAGCATTGTACGATGTTGAAGCTTTACAACAAGCTGGAAAACTAGATAAAGCGATCGCTTCGTTAGAACAACTAGTGCAAAACAATCCCGATAATATAGATTTGCGTTTGCGTTTAGCAGAGCAATACGAGCTAACAGGTAATGCTGCTGGTGCAGAAAAAACTTACGACCAAATTTTGGCAAGACAAAACAATAACCTTAAAGCTTTAGTACGCAAAGCCGTGCTGCGTCAAATTCAGAAAGATAGTCAAGGTGCGGCTCAGTTATTTGAGCAAGCAGAAGAAGCAGCTCCAGATGCTCTGAAACCACAAATTCGCACCTTAGCCAAAAAAACCTTAAATTCTTCTCAAGAAAATCAGAAGTTGAAAGGAGCAAAAACCACAGAACTCAAGAGCGATTGATCGGTTTTATACTCCAGATAATTGCGGCTAGCCCTCAAATCTTCTCTGTCCGTATAGGGGAAAGTGTAGCATTGATAGCTGCTCAAAATTTGCAGTTCGATTGGCAACTTGCCTCTAGCCTCTTTTTGATGAGTGTTGCGTTCAGAGAAGTTCTTCCATTAAAAAAGTCTTTACTAGAAGTGAATTGGCTGTATAATAATTTACAACGCTATCAAGATCGTTTATATAATATGCAGTTGTCAGAGAAAAAACGTTACAGTCTTGAGACGCGCACTACTAGTAAAAGCTAGCTTAATAACCAACAGCCAATCGGCAATTTATAGGTTGAGTGCTAGCAGATTTACCGAAATAATGTATGAAGAAAAGCCGCAAGTTGCAATTAATAATTCTGTGGTTACCTATATCTAGTTTTTGCTTCTGTTTCAATTTCCTTTCAATCGATATAGTAAGAGCAGAAGCATGTTCCGATCGGGAAATTAATTCTTATATAACAAAACTAGGCAACACTAACGAATGGATATTTACTGTAGCAGCGCTGAAAAAGTGTGGCGATCGCGCAGTAAAAGCATTGAGTCAAGAATTACAACAAAAGGACGAAAACATTAGAATTAATGCGGTTGCCGCTTTGGGAAGTCTGGGAGCAGCGGCGCACTCCGCAATTCCGACTTTGAGCGTTACAGCTTTAGCAGATAAAAGTCCCGTAGTACGTTCTAGTGCAGCATACGCGCTTGGTAGTATGGGAGTAGCAGCAGAAAGTGCCGTCCCCGCGCTCACAGTCGCACTACAAGATGAAGATAGATCGGTGCGATCGATGGTCGTATCTGCAATTGGTAGCATGGGAGCAGCAGCAGAAAGTGCCGTTCCCGCACTGAGCCAGACGCTTCGCGATCCCGATCGCACGGTGCGATCGAACGCTATCTATGCTTGGGCTAAAATTGCAACTGGCTGGCAGCAAAAAGCCGCAACGCTTTCCCATCTCCAATTAGAACGAGACATTCGAGAATTGGAAACGGCGCTGAAAATTATTGAAACCAGTCAAGAGTTATTTCCAGAAGCAGAGGTAGCGCTCTTACGTCAGTCATCGCAAATACTCAAATCGCATCGATACCCCAATTGGAGCGAGAACGGACTGAAATTGCTTTCACAGTATCGATGGCTACCAATTGGCATAGTATATATCGCTACGCTGACATTATTTTGGTCGCTACTCCTCTGGCAGCGTCCGCTGTGGATTTTAGGTATCAACAATGCATTACAACGATACTCTAGCATTGGGTTACCTGGTTTTTCCGGCAGAATGAAATTGCCAATTAACTGGTTAGTTTTAGTTGGTTTTTTCCACTATCATCCCAGAGTGCTGAATGCTTGGTTTGCTACCCAAACGCTCGATCCTCAGACACAGCAGGCACTCGCTCAATCTAATTCTGCAAGCAAACCTACTGATGTGCCGTTGTTAGAAGCAGACAGCGTGCAAAAATATGCCAAAGCGATCGCCTGGGAATGTATCAAGCAGACATTTCAGCCAGCCGCAGTCAAACGCGAACAATTACTCAGTGAGATTGGGGCGATCGCGGGATACGATACCGCTAAAATTTACCTAGAACATTTAGAACAGAATCTCGGTTTGCTGCAAGCGATCGGTAAGGCACAAGATAAAGTGCGCTTTACTCACGATCTGTTAGCAGAATATCTAGCTAGCCAATATCTCGTAGAATTATGCTGCGACAATGAAAACAACTGGCGCAAGTTCTTGGCGCGAGTAGACACCGTTCCCGATTGCGTGGCGATGAAGAGATTTTTATTATCTGTACGAGACTGCTGCATGGCTTTACAAGCAACAGTAAAAGTTCCTAGCTTTGTGACTGAAGAACTGAGTCAACGTGCTGGCATCGCTCAAAAATCACCGTCACAGATTCAGGCTGTATGAGCTATTGGAAATCGGAAATGGACTGACAACTGTGTAGAGACGTTACATGTAACGTCTCTACACTGACAACTGATTAGCTAAACTACTCGTATAAGAACGATAGTATTAGCAATTCATGACACCCGAAGAAATTGCCAACACCCTAACAGATTTATTTCATTCTGCACCCGTACAAGCGATCGCTCCTGGTTCCTGGCAAATCGAAACACCGGAATTTCGCCTGTTAGTACTGCTATCAGACGATCGCTCTTGGCTGCGAGTATTGTTACCAATTTTATCGGCGCAGGCAGCTCAACCGTTTTTGGAACAGTTACTCGAAGCTAACTTTGACGAAACTCAGGAAGTGCGCTACGCCTTACATCAAGGAGTCGTGTGGGGAGTCTTTCAGCACAGTCGTGAAAGTTTGAGTACGACAGATTTTACCGAGGCGATCGCGCGCTTAATTTCCTTAAATCAAGCGGGGTTAACAAATGCATTTAGCCAATTGGTAGAAACGAAACTACGGCAAATCGTCACAGCGCAAAAGCAGCAAGGACAATCTCTAGAAGCTACCCTGCAAAATCTGAGCAGAATGTACGACGAGGGATTGCTAGGCGACTTACAACAAGCAGCGGAGTCGCGGGAGCAAGTCATGGCAGCATGGAAATATCAGCTAGAAAGGTTGTGGTTGGAAGTAGAACCATAATGGATATTATTCAAATCCTCCGGCAAGATTACCAAAGATTCCCAGACAACCAGACATATAGCATCTATGCTTCAGATGTCTTTTTTCAAGATCCCCTCAACCGTTTTCGTGGTGTCGAGCGATACAAACAGATGATTAATTTCATCAACACCTGGTTTATTGCAGTCAAGATGGATTTACATGATATTCGCCAGGAAGAAGACACCATCAAGACAGAGTGGACGTTGAGTTGGAATACTCCCCTCCCCTGGAAACCCCGCATTGCTATTCCTGGCTGGAGTGAGTTACACCTCAATCCCCAAGGATTAATTGATTCCCATATCGATTACTGGAACTGTTCGCGATTAGATGTGGTAAAACAGCATTTTGGTAATAGGTAATGGGTAATGGGTAATGGGTAACTGATTAACGGAGTAAAGCTTATGGTTGCTAGTCCACAATTACAATGGATGTCGCCGCAAGAGTATTTAGAATGGGAACCCATGCAACAACTACGCCACGAGTATATCGAGGGTGAAGTTTTTGCCATGACTGGGGGAACAAAACCCCATAATCGTATTGCTGGAAATCTTTATACTGCTTTAGATAGCCATCTGGCTCAAAGCAGTTGCGAAGTGTACATTTCAGATGTGAAAGTACAAGTTACTACTGCTAATAGTTATTGTTATCCCGATGTTATCGTTACCTACGATCTGAGAGATCGGGAATCTAATTCAATCGTTCAACATCCTTGCCTAATTGTCGAAGTTCTTTCCCCTTCTACAGAAGCATACGATCGCGGTGGTAAGTTTGCTCGATATCGTCAGTTGGAAACTTTGCAGGAATATGTTTTAATCGATTCCGAACAAATTGGTGTAGAGTGTTTTCGGCGCAACGAACAAGGTTTGTGGGTGCTTTATCCTTACGCGACAGAAGATACGATAACTTTGACAAGTGTAGGGTTATCTTTACCTGTAACTGCACTTTATCGCCAAGTCAAATTTGATGCTAAGGAAGGAGAAAATTAAATCGCGATCGCATTTTGCTCTTTCATCTTTTCCGACAGATATATTCAGCCATAGTTGGTGAAAGATAGTTTGATTCAAATTCAAATCCAACGCGAGCCAGCATTCCTTCTATAATCCAAGTAAAAGTGCTGTATTCTTCCCGAACGTGCGTTTCAAAATCATCTGCGAGATCTTCAAAATCAACCCCAAGTTGTTGTAAGCCATTGTAGTGCTAAGTAGGAATCTGCATAGTTCTTTTGCCTCAGTAATTCCTTGCTGCAAACAAGATAAGACATTAATTCGAGCCTAAGCGCAAAACAATACCACCCTGAAGCACGTCGGTGCGATCGCCATAACTACTTACAGTAATCGATTGTGTTTTGTCAAAAAATGGTTTTGCTGCCACTTCTAATAGTTTGACTAAAGGTAATTGACGTTCTAAAATTTCTCGACTTCTAGGTAAATCCAAATATAGATAACCCTGATTCGGCTGAGGAATAGCTTTTATGGCAGATTGGAACTGAGAACTCTTCAATAGAGAATCGGTTTCTGCTGCTTTTAAAGCTGCATCCATTGCTGCAACTGAAGACGTGAAAATTTCGTATTTATCTATGGTAGTATAAACACCTTGAACTTTAGCTTTAAGAGTGAGTAGCGAGCGATCGCCTAACTCGGATGGACTAGATGGAACTGTATTTAACTGCGTCCAAGCATAGATTTTTTGCTCTCCAGAAAATAGAGGTGTAATACTTAAACCTCTATTTTCAGCAATTGCATTAAAGCGCTCGATCGCTAAATCTGTTCCTTCAGACTTCTCGGCAACAAAAATCCAATCAGCACTCGTACTAGCATCTTTTTGGGGTAGCATTCCTAAAGCATATTCCCCTTGCACCCAGCTAAAAATATCTTGCGAGATATTTAGACCCCAGCTATCTTGTAATTTAGCTAAAGGTTGAGCGATTAAGCGCGAAATTGCATCATTACTAGAACCAGATAAGACAGTTGTAATTTGTCTCCACAACTGATTTAAGTTGGTATTTTGTAAATAGCTTAAATCTAAACCCGCGATCGCTAAATTGGTTGTAGTAGGTAAATATTGTAATGCTTGCACGGGTTCAGATAGCATCTTGCCAGTGGGAGCGAGTTCTATCTGATTAGCAGCAGCGATTGAAGTTTCTGCGACAATTCCTTGTGGATTTAATTTTAAGCCAATAATTTGACTATCATAAATTTGCTCTTGCGGTTCTTTCCCCAACAAAGTTGTCACTTGAGGCAAATTGAGGAAAATTATGCCAATTCGCTCAGTCGGTAATAAACTTAATGCGTGTTGATATTGAGCAGAATCATTCAAACTCAGATCGGGTGCTTGGACGTTATTAATTGCTTCTCGCAATACTTTAGGATGATTGGCAAATAAAATAAAGCGATCGCCCACTGCTGCGCCGACAAGAGAGATTCGTTCTTGTAGGGGCGCACGGCTGTGCGCCCCTGCATTTACCCGATCGCGATCGGAGAAAATATTAACACCTTGATAAGTTTCTGAAACTAAATCTCTACCCGCGATCGCTCGTTGGGAAAATAATAATTGTAAAAATTCTCTACTTTTAGCTGGATTTCTGCTAGTTAATACCATTAAATATCCTGGCTGATTGCCATTTGTCACATCGCGATCAATATCTGGACTCGTCAAAGCCAAAGTAACTTCTTCCCCCAACCAAGGTTGAATATCTTGGCGATAGTCGAGACTGCTACTAGCTAGTAAACTAGACTTAAAGCGTTCTAGTTCCTGACGCGACTGCCTGCGATCGCTCGGACGCGCTGCCAACTGCCGCAAAGACTCTAGTTTTTCTGGATTGACTAGCAAAGATACCATTGCAGGTGCTTGCTTAGGCACAAATATCGCTGCTTCTGGTGTATTTGTCGTACCACCTCGTAGTAAGCTGAGAGGACTTTGGCTATTAATCCAATAAAAACCGCCAACGCCAATTAGTAGCAGCACCACCACAACAGTTGCTATGGCAGAAAAAAATAAGCTTCGCTTCATGATAATTTACAACTGTCTTGCTAATCGTCATCGGTCACTGGTCACTGGTCACTGTCCCTAACCCACAGCCCCTCATTATGAATCCTTTTAGCCAAATTAGTGTAGAAGAACTGGCTCAGATGTTAAGTTCTGATGCTAGAGAGCAATTGCAATTGATCGACGTGCGCGAACCGGATGAAGTCGCGATCGCTCGTATTGATGGGTTTGAAGTTCTGCCCTTGAGTCAATTTGCTGATTGGGCTGATTCTATCCCCGCACGCTTCGATCCTCAAGCAGAAACCGTAGTTATGTGCCACCACGGTATTCGTTCGGCTCAAATGTGCCAGTGGTTGAGCCGTCAAGGTTTTACAAATCTTAGAAATTTAGCAGGGGGAATTGATGCTTACTCCACTGCGATCGATCCATCTGTTCCTAGATACTAGGATAGTTATCAGGGAGCGCACGAGCAGGGACAGAGGAGCAACAACTGTCTTCACGCAGTGTAGCGTAGCGTTTACTGCCAACCATCAACCGTCAAACCCTTCACTACTCACTGTTTCCCGTTCCCCATTCCAATCGCTTTCAGTAATAATTGCTACCAAACAGTTTTTAATTTTAAGCAAAAGTACAGTCTATATTAGATTTAGGGTTGCCGAAGTTACACAGAGTATAGCTCCGGTCGAATTTGTCTAGGTAGAAGTTTTAACTCTGCCGGATATAGGTCATAAGATTTAACATGTATATATTGACAGACAGTAAGTTTTATGTAAACTCAGGGTATCTTTCTTGAGAAATAGCTAAAACCGTGCAGGAGTTGAGGCACAATCGAAATATAACTTTGTATTTATTTAACACGGTCTATCTTTTTTGCTATCTTGAATAACTAAAAATTAAAAAAATCTAGAGATTACATTTACATTTCTTAAATTCGCTTCTCATCTCACTATTCTCATTTCACCTATGCAAGTGCAGCTAAACGATCGCCAACAGCATATACTTTGGGCAACGGTACGACATTACATCGCCACTGCCGAACCCGTGGGTTCCAAAGCTTTATTGGAAGAATATAACCTCGGCGTGAGTTCTGCAACCATTCGTAACGCGATGGGAGTGCTAGAAAAAGCTGGTTTACTTTATCAACCTCACACCTCGGCGGGAAGAATTCCATCTGACTCTGGCTATCGAATTTATGTCGATCGCCTCATAACTCCTTCCGATGTCTGGGGACGACAGGTAGAACAGCTACTCCAAGAGCAATTAAAGTGGGAAGATTGGAGCTTGGAAGCTTTATTAAGAGGCGCAGCGCAGATTTTAGCCAAGGTGAGTGGGTGCATTACTTTAATTACCATGCCTAGCGCTAATATGGCACGGTTACGCCACATTCAACTGATTCAAATTGAGTCAGGGCGGATAATGTTGATTGTGGTAACCGATACTTATGAAACCCAATCAGTCTTGTTAGATTTGCCGACTTCAGAAGCGGAAACAGTCTTAGAATCAGAACCAGAAGTTATAGAAAGAGAGCTACAAATACTTTCCAACTTCCTCAATAGCCAACTGCGCGGGCGATCGCTGTATGAATTAGCATCACTTGACTGGAATCAATTAGACCGCGAATTTCAACAATATGGCGATCGCTTAAAAACTGTATTTGCAGATATTTGTCGGCGAACTCAGCCACTCCCGGCTAGCACGCAAATTGCCATCCGAGGCGTATCCGAAGTCTTGCGTCAGCCTGAATTTGCCGAGTTACAGCAAGTTCAAACGATTCTACATCTATTAGAAGAAGAACAGCAGCAGCTACTACCTTTTATTTTTGAAGAACCGGAATTAGATTCTAACTCCAGGCGGCGAGTCACAATTCGCATCGGCTCAGAAAATACGCTCGAACCTATTCGTGGTTGTACCCTAATTTCATCTACCTATCGACGCGGTACAGTTCCCGTTGGTAGTGTAGGAGTCTTAGGACCAACTCGTTTAGATTACGAAACTGCGATCGCCATAGTCGAAGCTGCTGCTGATTATCTATCTGATGCATTAAGCAACTAGCGAAGTCAGTAGGGGCGAGTTTAGCAAAGAGATTGACAACCTGAGTTATAAATTTTTGGTCAAAACCCGCCCTTACATAAGTGTTTTACACGCACCTTTTTGACCAATGACCAATGATCAATGACTATTCTACATCTTGCCTTTTTGCATCACTTCTTGTAAATGTTGCCGGATCTCTTGCGCTTGCTGTTTATCTTGTTCGCGTAATTTTTGGAACAACTCTACACAAGGTTGAGAATCCATTGACTGAGCGTCATTGATGTATGTTTCATATGCTTTGACGGCTTCAGCCTTATGATGTAACGCTGTGAGCAAATCATATTCTAAATTGCTCATTGCTCTTTCACTTCCAGTAGCAGTCATAGATTTACCCTCCGAAATTCAAAATCGTAACTAATAACCACCTTACTTACCCAAATAGGAACTGCATCTGTCAAAAAGTGGATGCATGAGGAGTGAGGAGTGAGGAGTGAGGAGTGAGGGGGACAAGGGGGACAAGGGGGAACTCGGGGACCCCACGACCGAAGGGAGTGGGGATTAGGGGGCGAAGGGGGACAAGGGGGACAAGGGGGACAAGGGAGAATGGCTGCAATTAACCAATGACAAATGACCATTGACCAATGACCGACAAAAACATTGACTCTATCCTGAAACCATATCAGCGCTTCGGCGTACATCTTGGTTTAGAACGAATTCAACGACTGCTGGCTAATTTGGGTAATCCTCAGCAGCAAGTTTCAGTCATTCACGTAGCGGGGACAAACGGCAAAGGATCTGTCTGCGCTTACCTGTCTGCCGTACTTAAAGAAGCAGGCTATCGAGTTGGGCGCTATACTTCTCCTCATTTGGTAGATTGGACGGAACGCATTTGTCTAGACGAACAACCGATCGCACCAGAAACCCTACAGCAAATATTGCTACAAGTACAGCAGGCAATTTCGCTAGACGAGGAAACCCCAACTCAATTTGAAATTATTACTGCTGCGGCTTGGTTGTACTTTGCCCAAGTTCAGATAGATATCGCAGTCATAGAAGTTGGGTTAGGAGGAAGATTAGATGCTACCAACGTTTGCAATCGCCCCTTAGTCACGGTGATTACTTCCATCAGTCGCGAACACTGGCAACAGCTAGGACCAACCGTAGCAGATATTGCCCGAGAAAAAGCAGGAATTCTCAAACCCAACTGTCCCGCAGTCATCGGACAATTACCCCCAGAAGCAGAAACCGTCGTGCGATCGCGGATCGAAGAACTTGGATGTCCCGCTGTCTTTCCCCTACCCTCGCGTCAAATTGAACCAGGTTGGGCAGAATTTCGGAATTCGGAATTCGGAATTCGGAATTCGGAATTGAAGATGCACCAACAACCAACAACCAACGACATCAAATATCCTCTACCTCTGTTAGGAGACATCCAATTGATGAATTCCGCTTTGGCAATTGCAGCTTTACGAATTTTGCAGCAACAAGGGTGGAAAATTTCGGCTGAGGCGATCGCAAATGGGATGGGAAAAGCAAAATGGTTGGGGCGTTTGCAATGGACGACTTGGCAAGGACGTAAACTCTTGATTGATGGGGCGCACAATCCAGCAGCGGCGCGAGCTTTACGTCAATATGTCGATACCCTCGAACAGCCTGTTTGTTGGGTGATGGGGATGCTATCTACCAAAGACCACGCAGATATTTTACGCGCCTTATTGCGCCCCAAGGATGAGTTACATCTCGTCCCTGTTCCAGATCATAGTACTGCCGATCCTGAAACACTAGCAAAGCTAGCCTGTGAATGTCCCCAACTAGCTACGTGTCACACCTACTCAGATCTCTTCGCTGGATTAGAAGCGGCGACAAAATCATCAAATTTAATGATTCTCTGTGGTTCGTTGTATTTGGTTGGATATTTTTTACGCATTGCTGGGTAGGGGCGCACATCTGTGCGCCACTACATAGAACCGTTATTTTCCAGCCTTAGCATCCCATTCTTTCGCAGCATCCGCGATCGCTGCATCGACTGTTTTTTCTCCCAGCATGGCGGCTTGGAGGTTTTCGTAAATGGCGCGTTTGAGGACGTTGATATTCTCCATTGCGGGAATTAGCACCTCTGCTTGTTTTAACTGGCTAGCACTCACCACCCGCGCCCGATCCATTTCGGATTTATCCCCTGTAGGCACGGATTTGAAATAGCTATCAGCCAAAGCGGGAATTGTTGAAGGAAGGACGTTGGCGGCTTTGGCAAAGGCGAGTTGATTATCGCTGTTGGTCACAAATAAAGCAAATTTTATCGCTGCGTCGGGGCGATCGCTATCTTTGGGAATCACTAAATTCATCACGGCAACATTCTTTTTACCTGTGGTTCCGGTGATTTCTGGTGCAACAGCAGAAACTTTCGCGATTTCTGGGGCATTAGTTGAAATTGTTTTGAGAAATTCTGCCCCCGTCCCTAATAAAGCTGTTTCTCCTGCTTGATACATCTCAATTCCGTGGCGATGCCCTTGGGTTAAAGATTCTTGAGGTAAGAGTTCTTGTTTATACAAATCTACCCAGTACTGGAAAGCGGCTTTGCCTGCGGGTGTATTAAATGCTGCTTTGCCTTTGTCATTTACCAAGGTTACCCCCATCTGAACAAAAGATTGCAGCACTTCCGATGAATCTTCTGGGACAAACGTGGCAAAAAAGGCGTACTTGCCTGTTTTTTCTTTAACTTGCTTCGCCACCTGCGCTAATTCCGCATAAGTTGCTGGCGGCTTGGCAACACCTGCTTGTTTGAGTAAATCGCTGTTATAAATCGTAACTCGCGTGGTGAGATACCAGGGAATGCCGAAACTTTTGCCGTCGAGCGTACTTGCTTGCCAAATGTTAGGTAAATAAGTGGAACGTACCTCGGGCGAAATTTTATTATCCAATGTCAGCCAAGCATTGCGACCAGCTAACACAGAAGCAAAATCTGGATTTAAGTTAACGACATCTGGAGCTGTTTTTGCTGCGACAGATGTTAAAATTTTGCTCTCCATTGCCGACCAAGGCACGTCTACCCAGTTGACTTTCATCCCAGGATTTTCTTTTTCAAAAGCTTGAATCTTCTGGTTGAAAAAATCGGTGAATTCCGGTTGCAACTGCATCGTCCAAAACTCAATTTCTTGGCTGTTAGAGTTAGATTGAGGTGCTTGAGTAGCGACGTTCCCACTACCGCAACTGACTACCCAACTCAGAACAAAACCTAATAAGGTAAGAATTATTAACTTCGATGGTTGTAATCTATTTACGAGTCTTTTGGTCATTGACATTTTTAAGATCGTATGTATTCATTGAACAAGCTTGGTGATTCTAGGTTAAATTGAGTAGCTGTAATGAGTATCAAGTCTTTCAGCTAGACTAATTCTTTACTTCATAGACAAGTAGTAAAACAGTGATTGACCGTCTCAAAAGTTTACTGACAAAGCGTGGATGTGGAGTTGGCATTGAACTAGCTCCTGAACGAATTAATATAGCTCAACTGAAAAAGCAGCGACAGGGTTACAAACTGACAGCTTTTTCCTCCACCCCGGTTCCAGAAGGGCTGTTTCAAGATGGTCAAATTGCTGACCCTCCAGCCCTGGCAGAATTAATTCAAAAGGCACTAACTGACACTAAAATCAAAGCCCAATGGGTAGCGACAGCCGTGCCTGGGCGAGAGTCAATCGTGCGGCTAATTCCCTTGCCAGCAGAGCTAAATGACCAAGAACTAAGGGAAATGGTACTGAATCATGAAGCTGGTTTGTACTTACCCTACCCGCGCGAAGAAGCTGATGTTGACTATCAAAAGCTAGGCTACTTCGTCGATGAAGATGGAATTGAGAAGGTACAAGTATTGCTGGTGGCGACTCGCAAGCAAGTTACAGACACCTATATGGATACCTTCCAACATGCAGGGTTAAAAGTTAATGTCATAGAAATTAACAGTTTTGCTTTAATTCGCACGATTCGGGAGCAATTACGGGCATATAACTCGAATGAAGGCGTAGCGCTGGTCGATGTTCAATTTGATAATACAGAAATTGCCATTATTGTTGATGGAGTGCCGCAATTTTCCCGTACTATTCCGATTGGGACGTATCAAATGCAGAGCGCTCTCCTGCGATCGATGAATTTACCTGCATCTAGGGATACTCAAATGTTGGAGTCATTCAATCTACCACTGACTAGTGGAGATGATGATGACGAACCAGAAGATATGCCAGATGTAGATTCTGGCACTTTGGCAGTGATGCGGGTTTTAGCCGAATTAGCAGACGAATTGCGTCGCTCGATTGATTTTTACCTCAGTCAAAGTGAGAATTTGGAAATGGTACAGGTTCTTTTGTGCGGACCTGGCGGTGGTTTGGGCAACTTGAGTGAATTTTTCCAACAAAAGTTAAACATTCCCACAGCGCCAATCGATCCAGTAGCAGCACTGTCTTTAGATGTAGACGAGGAGAAAATTACTCCAATGCAAAGACCGGGTTTGGGAACGGCGATCGGTTTAGGACTCAGAGGTGCATGGGGCAATGTATAGTTTAGATGTCAATTTTCTCAAAGACCGCGCCCCCCAGAAGTCAGGGTTTGCGACTGGTGGAAGCAAAACGCGGATGTCAGCGGTCGGTCAAACACCTCTATTTGTCGGAGCGGCTGTAGCGGCGGTGATTCCAGTGGTGGTTGGGGCTTGGTGGTTGTTGTTACAAACGCAAAACACCCAGATGGAAAACAAACTAGCTGCGTTAGACGCAGAGTTAAACCGCTTGGGCTTGCAAGAAGAAGAATTGAAAAAAATTCAGGCTGAAACTAGCACATTGCAAACGGATACAAAAGCATTAGCTACTGTTTTCAACCAAATTCGCCCTTGGTCAGCAATGTTACAAGACTTGCGCGATCGCATTCCCAGAGCAGTGCAAATTGAATCGATCAAGCAAATTCCGGCGATCGCCTCATCTGGCGCAGCGCCACCGCCTGCGGCAGCGGGTAATGCAGCTCCACCACCATCTGCAAACCCAGCGGGTGGAATTGAAATTACTGGCAAAGCGCGATCGTTTAGCGACGTGAACGATTTCCTATTAACTCTGAAACAGTCAGCATTCTTCCAAGCGACTGACACGCGAATTATTTCAGCAGAACTAGCCGAGGCTGCGGCATCGAATGAAAAATCAGCCGTAAAACCACCGTCACTTGTGAGATATACAATTCAATCTAACTTAAGTAATGTCCCAGCCGCCGATCTGCTCCAAGAGTTAGAGCGTAAAGGGACATTAGGACTGGTGACTCGGATTCGCACCCTGCAACAAAAAGGAGTCATTCAACCATGACTATTAGTGAAGAATTTATTTCTGTAGAAGAAGATTTTGAGGCTGCACCGTCCTATCCTACTGTTTTTGGCGTGACTCTAACTCCAACGATTAGCGGCGCGCTGCTAGCAGTTGTTGGTCTTGGTTTAGGAGGTTACTTGTTTACTTCGTTCGTCACGCCAGCAATGCAAAAGCATGACGAGCTAACAGCAAAACAAAATGAAAAGCAAAACTTGGTGCAGCAAAAATCCGCTAGCATGGCGCAGAAGCAGCAAGTAGAAACAGAATTAACGAAAGCGAAACAGCAAAAAGCAGATGTTTTAACTTTATTTGCCAACGAAAGTACGCTCGATACGCTACTAATCGATTTAAATCGACTCGTACAGTCGGTTAATGGCAAGCAAAACGCTACTGCTAAATTGAAAAAATTTACTCCCGCCAATCAATCAGCCGAAACGATCGCTGATGGTTCGCTTGGTTCTGATGTCAATGGCAAACTCAAACGTCGAATAGTTGATATTAATATCTCTGGAACATTTGACCAAACTCAAGAGATTTTCCGAAGTATTGAACGATTGCAACCATTATTAATCGTGAGAGACTATCAATCGACAATGGTAGCTGCTACCGATAAGGATGGAAAACGTGCTGGCGGTGCGCCAAATATCGATACTTCCTTTAAATTACAGGCACTGATTCCCGTATCTCCAGAGGAAGCAGCAGCAGCGGCAGCGGCAGCGGCTAAGGCAGCTGAAGCGAAGAAATAAATTCGGAATTTGGAATTAAATAGCGGTCAGTTTGTAGGGGCGCGTTTATCAAAAATCGCTGAATTTAACTGAAGACATCGATAAACCCGCCCTTATAGATGTTGCAATCAAGTCGTCAAAGTGAGTAGGGTGGGCAACAATACTTTTCGGTTAAGACAAGATCCCCCCTAACCCCCCTTTTTAAGGGGGGAACTTAAGCCCCTTTTTAAGGGGGTTGGGGGATCTTCCAAGATCTTTGCATCACTAATCGAGATGTAGGGGTGGGCGTTGCCCACCAAAGCTAAATCATCTATTATTCATGAATGATTTAGGCTTGCTATATAATTTTGAATTGTTAATAGGGGTGGATTTTCTAGTGAAATCTCGGGATAAATTCGAGGAATACTACTATATTCGTCCTATAAAGGTATTGCGATCGCTATGTGGCATTGGAGCTAAAATATGAGGTTGCGATCGCAATCTAATTATCTAATTTTGTAGATATCATTATGTAACAAAATTACCGTATATTTACTGAGATTAGAGATAATACCAAGATGAAGTCAAAGATTTATAAGTAAAAATTCGCTTGGGAAAAATGCCGAAATAAAGTTAGCTTGCTTGTGGAGTTTTTCAGGTGAAATTATCTCCTTAATTCAGCAAACAGTTATCAAGTGCATAGTCAGGAATTTATCCTACAAAAGCGCTTTCCAGTTCTTAAAAAATAGTTCTTTCATCTAAGGAATGAAATCATAACTGATAACTGATAACTGTTATAACTCATTCTATTTCTGTAAATTGTCAGGCGAATTTGCGTTTATTCGCTTTCAAATTTAAGGCGATCGCCTGCAATGCGCGTAGAATACCTAAACTTTACTCAAAGTAGAAACAGAACTGTGAAACAGCTTCAAGGTAGTAACATACTATTTATCGGGGTAGCAGTCGCACTCGTTGCAGCGCCGCCAGTATGGGCAAAACCTGCAAAGGTAACAGGAGTCAAGCTAGATCCAACAAATAACGGCTTAAATGTGGTTTTGGAGACTTCCACTACGGCTCGTCCCCAAGTCTTAACCAGCCAGCAGGGTAAAACTCTAGTTGCAGATATTAGTAACGCTCAGTTGAACTTACCAGAAGGACAAGATTTCCGTCAAACCAAGCCAGCTTCAGGCATTGATTCAGTAGTTGTTACCCGACTCGACTCTAATAGCATCCGGCTGATGGTCACTGGTACTACCAATGCTCCCAGCGGTCAAATGCAACGTAATGGTCAAGGTGTAACGTTTAGCGTTAGCTCTACGCCAGAAAGAATTGCCCAAGCAAATCCCGCTCCAACATCTAGTACGACATTTAAACCAGGGCAATCGGTAACAGTTCAAAAACCCCTTTTTCCCAATCCAGAAATTACGGTTGACGGAAAGCCAGTACCACCCTCACCAATGCGCGGAAATCAAGCCGAACCGCCATTCTTACCGAGAGCGGTTGCCCCACCCGTGGGAGATATGGCAATTTCCAACACCGATGCTTCTCCAGCTCTGATCGATCTTGGTAGCCAAGAACGAGTACCGCGCCTAGTCTTGCGGGATGCTCCCGTGCGCGAAGTCCTCTCCTTACTCGCCCGTGCTGCTGGTCTCAACTTAGCTTACACGACAGCCACACCTCAAGGACAACAAGGTCAACCAGTTCCGACTGCGCCTGGAGCAGGGGGGGCTGAGGGACCCAGAGTCACTCTCGATATTCAAGACGAGTCCGTACAAGATGTTTTCAATCACGTACTGCGGATTACAGGCTTGCAAGCCAATCGGGAAGGACGCACGATTTTTGTCGGTCCCAGACTGCCTAATGATGCTCGTAATCTAGTCACGCGCAGCTACAGGCTAAATCAAGTCACGGTAGGCGTAGCACTTAACTTTTTAGTCGCGATGGGTGCAGAAAGTGCCGTTAGTCGCGAACGCACGATCACCAGCGTTCAAGCCGTACCTGTAGGTGGCGGACAAGCTCCCGCAACCCAAACCCAAACGAGTACAGAGACGCGGATTGAAACCCAACGGATCGATTTTCAAGATTCTACACCCCTACTACGGGGATTAGAAGTCGTCGGTGACGAGCGGACGAACTCCGTTACGCTGATTGGTTCTCCCAAGCAAGTTCAGGTGGCTAGCGCTCAATTGATCCAACTCGACTCTCGCCGTCGTCAGGTTGCAATTAACGTCAAGATTGCTGATATTAACCTCTTAGCAACTGAGGACATTAATACCAGCTTTTCGTTTGGGCTGGGTGACACTTTTATACAAAACGCTCAGGGTGCTGGAATCATCAACTTCGGCACGAGAAGCCCGCTAGCTGTGAGAGGTCTTCCAGGAGAAAATCCTCCCGGGTTCGCCAGACAGTTTTTATCTCGCTTGCAAGCTCAAGTTACAAGTGGCAATGCTAAAGTTTTAACCGATCCTACCTTGATCGTTCAAGAAGGACAACAAGCTGCCGTCAACCTGACACAAGAAGTCGTGGGTAATATTACTAGAACTATTACTCAGGGTACGGGTGGTCTCGGTCAGGATACCACAACGATTCAAAAAGAGCGAGTAGGTTTGACTGTTGGAATTAAGATCGAACGGGTTGATGACAATGGTTTTGTTGCCCTATCTGTAGCTCCTACAGTCAGAGCAGTACAAGATCAATATAGAGATACAACTGGTAATTTGATTGCTTTAATTAACGAGCGATCGCTGACTTCTGGGCTAATTCGTCTCCGAGATAATCAAACGTTAATATTATCAGGTATCATTCAAGAGTCAGACCGAACCAGCGTCGATAAGGTTCCCATTCTGGGAGATATTCCAATTCTTGGCGCATTGTTTAGAAGCACTAATAAACAGAATCAGCGTCAAGAAGTTATCGTGTTGCTAACTCCTCAAATTATCGACGATTCAGAGCGATCGTCATCTATGGGATATAACTATAATCCCAGTCCTGATGCGCGTCAAATGCTAGAACGCAGCCAAAATCGCAAAGTTCAAACGCCCAATAGTAATCGATAGATTGCCAAAGGTTTACCATTTTTTTCAGACTCCGGCATGGAAGATCCCCCCAACCCCCCTTAAAAAGGGGGTAATGAAATCAGCGTTATTGTAGCGATTGCTGAAAATTATGCTAAGTTAAATTTCCTGTAGGATGCGAAATTTCGCATCTTTTTTATTATTTTTTATAACTATCATCGATCGCTATTTTCAGCGATCGCTTCTATCTAAAGTCTGACACATACATTTTGTAAGTGGCTCTATAGAAAGATGTCATCTCTATTTATATTTGTTCAGCTAGATAATATCTAAATAAATTAGGAAAACAATATGAGAATCTTTTTTTGGACAACTCTGTCCTTTGTAATTGTAGGTGCAATTATGCTACTTCTCCAACCTATTATTGACTTTCACTAGCACATTCTCTCTTAAAAACCTTCCCAATCCCTACAAAAATCTAAGGCAACCCTTTGCGCCTTTGCACGCCAGTTGCTACAACGGGGGGCGACGAAGTCCGCGATAGCGCCACCCCCGCAACGCACTGGCTAGTCTTTGCGTGACATTTTCTTTAAAACCATGAATTATCTAGTAGCAGTCTTACCAAACCGCATCCAAGCAGAAGCAGCCTATACAGCACTTGAAAAAGAAGGACTACCCAAAGCTCAAATTAACATCTTAGGTCAAGGCTACAAAAGTGCAGACGAATTCGGTTTCATCAACCCCAACGAACAAGCCCGTAAAGGAGCAAGTAGACTCGTAACCTGGCTCGTACCCTTTGGCTTTGCCGCAGGCTATCTCTTCAACTTACTCACGGGTATTGAAATTATCCCTGCAATAGGCGCGATCGGCAACCATCTAATTGCAGGTGTCTTAGGCTCAGTTTCCGGCGGATTAGGCGCGTATTTCGTCGGTGGAGGCGTAGGTTTATCTGTAGGTAGTAGCGACGCATTACCATATCGCAACCGCCTGAACGCAGGCAAGTATCTAATTGTCATAGAAGGTACAGAAGAACTAACCCGACAGGCAACACGGATACTGCGATCGTTTGAACCAGAAAACATTCAGGGATATGCTGGCTAGTAAGTCAAAAGTCAAAAGTTAAAAGTCAAAAATTTTAGGGGCGGGTTCACCAGAAATACTGGTCAGAGTCAAAGACAATTGGTAAACCCGCCCGTATAGAAGTCAGAAGTCAGAAGTCACTGGTCACTGCTCCCTGATAACTGAAAATAGCTGTTCCATCTACAATACTGATAAAAGCCTACAGATCGAGCAGCTATGCAAGCAGAGTACAGCCAGCGTCGCGAACAATTGATGGCTAAGATTGGCAACGGCACGGCAATTTTTCGCAGTGCGCCAATGGCAGTCATGCATAACGATGTAGAATATAACTTTCGCCAAGATAGCGACTTCTTTTATTTGACAGGGTTTGACGAACCAGAAGCCGTGGCTGTCTTAGCACCTCACCACACCGAACATCGCTTTATTTTATTTGTCCGCCCCAAAGAAAGAGAAAAAGAAGTCTGGACGGGCTATCGTTGCGGCGTAGAAGGGGCAAAAGAAATCTATGGGGCAGACGAAGCTTATCCGATTACCGAACTTGATGAAAAGCTGCCGCAGTATTTAGAAAAAGCAGACAAAATCTATTATCGTCTGGGACGCGATCGCAATTTCAACGAAAAAGTCCTGCACCACTGGCAGCGTCTCATGGCAACTTATCCCAAACGCGGTACGGGACCAATCGCCATTGAAGATGCTGGCGTAATTTTACACAGCATGAGACTAGTAAAAAGTCAAGCAGAATTAGAATTGATGCGACAAGCTGCTGCTATTTCTGTTGAGGCACACAATTACGCCCAAGAAATCGCCAGTCCAGGACGTTACGAGTACGAAATTCAAGCGGAAATGGAACGCATCTTTCGCTTGCGGGGTGGGACGGGTGTAGCCTACCCTTCAATTGTGGCTTCGGGAGACAATGCTTGCATCCTGCACTACATCGAAAATACGCGCCAGATGCAGGATGGCGACTTACTATTAATTGATGCAGCCTGCGCCTACGGTTATTACAACTCCGATATTACCCGTACCTTTCCCGTGAATGGCAAGTTTACAGGCGAGCAGAAAGCACTGTACGACATTGTACTAGAAGCGCAAAAACAAGCGATCGCCCAAGTTCAACCAGGCAATCCCTACAGCGCTTTTCACGATACCGCCGTCCGCGTCCTCACCGAAGGTCTAGTCGAACTCGGCATCCTGCAAGGGCAAATTGACGATTTAATTAAAGAAGAAAAATACAAACCCTTCTACATGCACCGTACCGGACATTGGCTAGGGTTAGACGTTCACGATGTCGGTGTTTATCAACACGGTGACTCCCCTCAAATTTTACAACCAGGACAAGTACTGACAGTAGAACCAGGACTTTACATTGTACCGCAGACTCAACCCGCCGAAGGACAACCCGCGATCGAGCCGCGCTGGGAAGGAATCGGCATTCGGATTGAAGATGATGTCCTCGTCACCGAAACCGGACACGAAATCTTAACCGCAGGAGTACCCAAATAACAGTGACCAGTGACCAGTGACCAGTGACCAGTGACCAGTGGTAATTGGTGGTTGCTTCCTTGTCCCCCTTGTCCCCCTTGTCCTCCTTGTCTCCCTTGTCCCCCATATGTCTCCAAAAGTCGTTGAGATACTCTCCGCCGATGAACTCCGGCGAACAGTTAACCGCCTTGCTTCCCAAATTGTGGAAAGATGTCGCGACCTTTCCCAGTTGGTGATTTTAGGCATCCACACTAAAGGCGTTCCTTTGGCGCAAATCTTAGCCAGTCAAATTGAAATGCTAGAAGGTGTTTCTGTCCATGTGGGGGCGTTAGATATTACTTTCTATCGGGACGATTTAGATAAAATTGGTGTACGAACACCAGCTAAGAGTGACATTCCGCTAGATCTAACTGGCAAAATAGTCTTATTAGTAGATGATGTCATTTACAAAGGGCGGACGATCCGCGCCGCCCTCAATGCTGTGAACGAGTATGGTAGACCAGAATCGATTTGGTTAGCGGTACTTGTCGATCGCGGTCATCGAGAATTGCCAATTCATCCAGATTTTATCGGCAAACAGCTACCTACGGCAAAAGACGAACAAGTCAAGGTATTTTTGCAAGATTTGGATGGCAGAGATGCGGTAGAGTTAATTGGAAATTAGACCAATAGCATTACCAACGGCTGGAAGTGACTTCAGCCTGGACGCGACAGCGAACGAGATATTCAAAATGATATAGGTAAGCGGCGATAATAGTCCGCCCGATAACTGGTGCTGAAAATAAATGTTTTGGATCGTCCCAAGCAGACAACATTAATAAGTATTTAATTACAGAATTTTCTGAAGAATCGTAGGGACATATTGCAATAATAATTGCTATAGCCAAGATTGTAGATACTGCGATCGCCAACCAAGCAAATAGCCCTTCCCACCAACTCATTAAACCAGGAAAAAAGCTATCGCTTTCCTCTGTTGTAGCAGATTGAGTATCGGGGAAAAAGCGGTCTAATAAGAGGTGGAGCCAATGATGAATGAAGGCAATAATCAGAATTGGTGCAAGCAAAGATAAAACGGATAAACACCAACTCATCTTAGTCGATAAATGTTCGCCAATGAATCGACTCAAGGGAATACTAGTTTGTTTAATAATTAGCGTGACGACTCCCATCAACAGTGTTAGTAGAATGGCACTCATCCAAGCACCTGTAGCGGGAAACCAAGTGATAGAGTTCTTTTTCATAAATAGAAAACCATAGATATGCAAACGGTAATTATTTCGATAATCCGTGCGATCGCGCTAAATTTGCTTCCGTGAGAATACCAGATATTTAAATCTGTATTTTCACTGTTGGAAATATATCTTCATAAAGCATATGTTTTTGTAGAGAATGGTGCTTGGTGCGTGACACACGATCGCCAATTACCAATTATCAATTACCCAAAAACATATGAAAAAACTATTGTTATACAGTTCTATTTGTTGTCTAGTTACTGCTGCGGGATTAACGGTAAATGCAGAAACACCATCCCTAGTTAAGCAACAAGCAAAAACTCAAATAGCATCTGCTACGGCACAGCCTCAAGTCGAACTTTTAGAAGCAGGAAATGAACCACGGCAAGAACTACGCTTTCGTCCCCAGGCAAATGCAAAACAAACATCTACTATGACCTTACAAATGGATACAGATGTATCTATGGCAGGTCAAACAATGCCGAAAGTCGATCTACCACCGATAACAGTTGCTATAGATACAGTAGTAACAAAAGTCGAACCTAACGGTAACATTCACTTTAAATCGTCTTACTCTAATGTAGATGTGATGAATTCTAGCAGTTTGCCACCGCAGGTATTGGAAGCAATGCGATCGCAAATGAAAAAGATGGTTGGCACGAGTGGATCTTTCATAATTGATAATCGGGGACAAATTCAAACAGCTAAATTTGCGTCATCTCAGAAGTCAGATGCAAACTTAAAACAATTCTCAGAGCAGATGTCAACTTCTTTCGACCAAATGTCTTCACCTTTACCTCAAGAAGCTATTGGTATTGGAGCCAAATGGCGTGTCACAACTAAACCTTCTCTTTTGCGAATGAGCGTTAAGCAAACAATAACATATGAGTTAGTCAATCTAAAAGATAATATAGCAACTCTAAATCTATGGTTTGAGCAGCACGCTAACCCACAAAAATTAACTCTACCAGGGATACCAAATGGAGCTACTGTAACTCTAAAATCGCTTGAATCCAAAGGTGATGGGCGATTGATGATGCAACTAGATCGCCCTTTTCCGCTGCGTGCTAATCTGATTGCGAACTCTAAAAATGAAATGAGTATTCAGCAGGCTGGTAAGGCAGGCGAAGCAATTAGAAACGGCAAATTTTACATGAGACTTAATCTGATGTCGAAGTAACACTATCTGATAATGAAGGCGCTAAATTTAGCATCAGGCGAATTCTATTCGCCCAAGCTTAGCTGCGATAAAGGGCGACCCGTACCACCTCGACGAACTAAAATTAATTCAGCGCAGATACTTACAGCAATTTCTTCTGGTGTCAGCGCCCCAATATCTAAACCTATTGGTGCATAGAGCGATCGCAATTTATTTGCAGCCATACCCTCTGTTTCTAACGCTTGAATCACCTGACGTACCCGCTTTTCACTGCCGATCGTACCAATATATTTACACTCAGGATTTCGAGCTAATAAGACTTTTAAAGCTGCTAAATCGTACTGAAAACCCCGCGTTACCAGTGCTGCATAAAGTTGCGTATGAGTTGCTAATTGTGCCACAGCTGAGGCGATCGCTTGGTTAAAAATTGCGGTTGCTTGGGGATAGCGTTCTCTATTTGCCCACTGAGGGCGATCGTCTTGAATAATAACTTGAAATCCAATTGTATGAGCGACTTTTGCTAATTGTTCTCCTACGTGTCCCGCTCCGACAATTAATAAAGTTGGTGGCGGTTGTAGAGTTTCAATAAAAGCTTCTTCGGTGGCAATTAAAATATTTTTTGATAATAAATATGGCGATTTGTCAAGGGTAAAAGGAGTGACGAGAGTAGCTGTCTGTCCCGACTGGAGTAAATCGAGAATTCGATCGACAAGGGCGATCGCCTCTTGACCAGACCACCTTTCCAACCATATCTGCATGACTCCACCGCAAATTCCTTGAGTTTGCCGTTGGGGTGCGCCAGTCAGATCGATCTCTACCAATTGCTTTTCGCCTGTTTCCAGCACTATCATGGCTTGGCGAATGACTTTTGCCTCTCCCGCACCCCCACCGATGGTATTGTAGGTACGACCGTCAGCACAGATAATCATCTTGGCTCCTACTTCTCTGGGAACCGAGCCTTGAATGGCGATCGCGGTTGCTATTACGACTGCTCCTTTTTCTAATGCTTGAGCGAGTTGCTGGTAGCAATTGATAGTCATTTTTACTCTGCAAACATTTCGGCGAGGATATCCAAAACAGCTTTTTGTTCGTTGGAATTGATTTGACCGAGTTTTTTGACCAATCGAGTTTTATCAACAGTGCGAATTTGGTCTAAAACGATCTGCCCATCTTTACCTTGAAACTGGCAAGCGATCCTTGTAGGATACGGCTGACCTTTTGTTGTCATCGGCGCAACGATAACAGTGGCAATGTAGTGATTCATTTCATTTGGTGAGACGATGACGCACGGTCTTGTTTTTTGAATTTCACTACCAACTGTGGGAGGATGGAGGTTAATCAGAAACACATCAAAACGCTTAACTACCATTTCCACTCAGTCCGATCCCACTCTGTTATATTGACATCATCAAGTAAAATATCATCTTTTTGTTCTGCCATTGCAGCAAATGCTTTATCCCAGCCGATACGCGATCGCGATGCTGCACGCACAATTAAGCACTCGTCTTGAACTTCAATCTCTACTTCTGTATCAATACCACTTTGCTCCAATAGTGGTTTAGGAATGCGGATGCCTTGAGAATTACCAATTCTGACAATGCGAGTTCTGATACCCGTACCCATAATTTTGAGTATGCTTATATTGTAATTACATTGTAAACACCAAAAAAGTAGGCAGTCAACCCCTCCCTTGGAATTCGCGCATTATGAATTCAAAATTCACGCATTACGGTCGCGTTTGAGCTTGTAGACGCTACTGACCGAAAACCACGCTCAATCGTAGATGGCTGTTCTCGACTGTACTCTCTTAAATTTTGAATTTTGAATTTTGAATTTTGAATTGTTTTGGTCAACTTGAGCTGAAACACATTGCTACTAAATAAGGCTACTGCACGTAGCCAGTAGCCTTAATAACTCTTAGTCCGCTTGGCAGACTTTGCCTGTGTAGAAGCGAATTCGATTCGCCCCTAATATTTCTACGCCGTAGCTGCTGCGGGTTCAGCCGCAGTTGCAGGAGCATATACGCTCACCTTCTTGCGGCTTTTACCCTTTCTTTCAAATGTCACCACGCCATCAATCAGGGCAAACAATGTATCATCGCTACCGATGCCAACATTGTTACCAGGGTGAAACTTCGTTCCCCGTTGCCGTACCAAAATATTACCTGCCCGCACGACTTGACCGCCGAAACGCTTAACACCTAACCGTTGAGCATTAGAGTCGCGACCGTTGCGAGTACTACCTGTTCCTTTCTTATGAGCCATTGTGTCCTCTGCGCTATTTTTTCTATCTCTACTTCATTATTGCGAGCCAAGCGCGATCTACCCAAGATTTAAGAATGTAGCGATCGCGCCCTCATTCTATTCTGATGCAGTTTCCTCTGTGGTTTCAGCAGGTGCTTGACTAGCTGAAGTCTCAGTCGTAGCCGCTGCTTGAGCTGTCAACTTGGAACCATTAAGGTTAATCGAGTCAATCATCAGTCTGGTGATTTCTTGCCGATGTCCCCGCTTTTTGCGCGTCTTTTTCTTGGGTTTCATCTTGTACACCAAGACTTTACGTCCCCGCAGGTGGCGCACCACCGTTCCTTCTACGGTTGCTCCGTTAATTAACGGTTGCCCGACGGTAACATTGCCATCGTGCTGCACCAACAAAACTTTTTCAATAGTCACTGTTGCATCAGGTTCGGTTGCCAGGAGTTCGATATCATAAAAACGCCCTGGTTCTACCCTCAGCTGCTTACCACCGGTTTCAATAATTGCGTAGGTCATGAGATTATAAGGATTGTGCCGTACAGGTAGCTGATTGCTCAGATTTGAGAACAGTTCAGCTTTTGTTTTCGGTCTACCTGATCCGAGCCAGAATTAGACAGACAATCTCTAATTATATGTTTAGATAGTCGTGATAGTCAATAAAATTGCTCATCTAATAACAACTTAACATCCATACGTCCTACTGAAATATCCAACCGATTCGGCTCTTTTCGTGAGTAGCGCAGATTTTCGATCTCCTAACCCCCTGAAAAAAGGGGTAACATCCGCTAGTTATCATAAAGCGATCGCATGAAAAAACTTCTAGTTACTGGCGCAAGTGGTTTTTTAGGTTGGCATTTATGTCAGTTGGCAAAACAGCAATGGGATGTATATAGTACATACTTTTCCCATGAAATAGAAATTCCAGGCGTGACGATGCTTAAAATCGATTTACGGGATTTTCAAGCACTCAAGCATCTGTTTCAACAAATTCAACCTTCAGCTACAATCCATACTGCGGCGCAATCAAGTCCCAATTATTGCCAAACTCATGCAGAAGAGTCATACGCGATCAATGTTACGACTTCTTTAAATATTGCTGGATTGTGTGCAGATTTTGGCATCCCCTTTATTTTTACTTCTACTGACTTAGTTTTTGACGGTTTAAATGCGCCTTATCGGGAAACAGATCCGGTATCTCCTGTGAATGCTTATGGAGAACAAAAAGTTCAAGCTGAAGAGGGAATTTTAGCACGCTATCCTCTAGCAACAATTTGCCGAATGCCTTTAATGTTTGGTATGGCAACGCCAACAGCTACTAGTTTTATACAGCCTTTTATGCAAACTCTAAAAGATGGAAAAGAATTAGCATTATTTACAGATGAATTTCGTACTCCTGCTAGCGGTACGACGGCGGCTAAAGGGTTGTTGATGGTGTTAGAGAAGCAGGTTCAAGGTATGATTCATTTAGGTGGAAAAGAGCGGTTATCGCGTTATGATTTTGGTCGGTTATTGGTAGAGGTATTTCAACTTCCTGCAACTAGGTTAAAATCGTGTCGTCAGCAAGATGTAAAAATGGCTGCACCTCGACCTGCTGATGTTTCTTTAGATAGTTCTAAGGCTTTTCATTTGGGATATCAGCCGCTTTCTGTAAGAGAAGAACTAGAGATGTTGCGAGGGTAAGTTTGTTCCGTTTGCGATCGCACCAGCTTGTTATTTATCTTCTATAAGCAATCCTATTTGATTCATGAACGTGGAGCAGGCTAGAAGCCTACTTTACAAATCATTTAGAACTGCTATACTAGCTTAGCAATCGAAATTGCTAAAGTATTGTATCCAATGTCTTCGCAAGCAGAGACTAAATCGCTTAAAGCATAATCTCGCTCGTCAACACTTTCTAATGTTTTGGCAAGTTGTAAAGCTCGATCTAATAGATCTAATCCTCGATCTTCTATACCGAGCTTGACATACATACTACCTATTTTAATAAGTTCAGTTACTTTTGTAATTCGAGTGGGAATTGCTTGAGTAGTTTCTAAGGCTCGATCTAAAATTTCCAAACACTTATCTGCTAATTTTATTTCTATACACGCGATCGCCAATTCGTTTAAGTAATGTGCTTTAGTAGCAATATCGGCGATCGTTTCAACTTGTTCCAAGGCATCAGCCGATAATCGCAAAGCATTATCTCTGTGTATTGGCTTAACTTGCTTGCGCAACTTACTAATTAGAAACTGAATTCTTTCTTCAATTGTAAAATGGTTCTCCATTCCCACTCTTCTGGATTGGGCATCTTTACCCGCCCAGACATGCAAGCTGACTATAAAATATCTTACCAATGACAGATGACTAAAGATCGAGGACAAAAAATTACTGGATCTAATCGCCACTTGACTCAACTCATCACTTACAGCAAAACCGTTAGTTATAAGTCGAATCAGCGTGGAAACTAGACCCAGTGAATTAAATCAAAAATAAAGCTGAAATTTAATCAACTCTATTTTCTACCACGGGATGGTACTAGACTTAGATAGTCAAGGTCAAAGGCAGAAACGCGCTGAGCGTAATTACCTTTGTTATTAATCGATGCTGCCATATCAGCATACTTGCGAGGATCGCCTTCCCGTAGTTGTCGTTCTTTCGACTTGCGGCTGTAGAACTGATCCAGGGTAAAGCGCCAGTCTGTTTTGACTGTACCAGCAGTTTCGCGGAAATCGTCACCGTAACGAGGGGTAACGAGATTGAAGGGTCTACCTTCCATCCGCTTGCGCTGGAAAGGAACGATGTAATCCCCAAATGCATCGGTGTATTCATCGCTGTCTAGCAAGGCATCTACTAAACCGTAGAATCCTTTCGTACCGATGACAATTGACCAAGCAATTTGTTCTTCTTTGTTGTAAGAAGAACGACCTAAGAAACGCTTGAGGCAAATATCTACAAGCCGATAGTTATTATTAACTGAAACTACCATTTCGTAGAATCTTTCCGACTTAGCTAAGCCGCGAATGAAGTCGCGCACGGTAATTGCACGATTCTTCAACTGCGATTCTAGTTGAGTTTGGCGGTTGATTCTAAGAGTTTCGTGTTCGCTAAATACCTGACGGTAAGCAGCCCAAATTAACTCTTGAATCTCTGCTGGAGAGTTAGCATCTTCCACACGATAGATGTATGGAGTGTCTTCGTTTTGATCCGCAATGCCGAAGCTGCGAACTCTGTGATTTTGCGTAGTTGGTTTGTAATCGAGTAACGGCAGTGCCATGAGGGATTCTCCCGTCTAGGTTAATCGCACAAAATGAAAACAGATAAATTCAAACTGAATTTATCGATCGCTTTCCATGAATTGGAAAGTTTTTGAAACAAGCAAAGCCTATATATATAGAGCTTTCTAGCTTATTATCCCACGTAGGGTAGGCAGAATGTTGGTTCGTGAGTAAGTCAATCTGTGGCTGTTAGATTTTCCTACTATTAAACTTGCAAAATTACAGCCGCACGGGAAAACTTGCTGAGGGATTGATTGAAACTGGCGTTGCTGATTTTTCCTTCCGTGACGTATCAGGAATGCTAATATTAGCCGTGCTAACTGGCTGGGGTGTTACGGTTCTAATATTCAGCGATCGCGCCATATCAAAGAAGTTGCTAATCGCACCAGATTTATAGCGTTCGGTTTCCTCTTTATCGCGCCAGTAGTCGGCGTAACGTGGTGTCACCAAGTTAAACGGTCTGTCTTTGAACCGTCGCCGCTGGTAGGGTACGGTAGTATCGCCAAAATTCTGCTGGTACTCTTCGCTATCAATTAGTGCATCGACAAAACCACCCCAGCCAAGGGTAGCAATTTTAATCGACCAAGCAATTTCTTCGTCTTTGTTGTAAGATGCACGTCCTAGCAACCGCTTTAGGGCAATATCTACGAGTCGATAGTTCGAGTTTGTTTCTACCACCAAGCGGCGGAACGATTCTGACTTAGCTAAACCGCGAATAAAGTCCCGCACGGTGATAGCGCGATTCTTCAGTTGAGATTCTAGCTGTTCTTGACGATAGAACTTGAGAATTTCGTGTTCGCTAAAAACTTGGCGATACGCAGCCCAAATCAATTCTTGATTATCGCTGGGGTCGATACAATCTTCCAAGCGATAAATCCAAGGAGTATCTTCACTGGGAACTTCGTAACCAGCCACCCGCTGATTTTGCGAACTGGGTTTGTATTCGAGTAGAGGTATTGACATATGTACAGTGAGTAGTGAGTAGTGGGGAGTGGGAGAGTGGGAGTCGGGAGTAATTGCGAATTGCCAATTGAATTGTCTTCCTTGTCCCCCTTGTCTTCCTTGTCTTCCTTGTCCTTAATTCCTCGGATCGGAGGGAATGTAGTCGTAGGGTAAAGCGACTTTGGTAGGTTTGATCGTAGTTTGGGGCAATGTGTCTTTGCGTGTTGTATCGGGGATCTCCATTGTTGAGATTTGAGAGAGAACCCGATCGCGCGATCGCTGATAGTTGACTTCTGGGGTCAAAATACTACCAGCCATTGCCAAGAAGTTAGAGGGAATTGCCCGACGTACCACTTCTTTAGTAACATCGCCAGTCTTGCGGGCGCTGTAGAAGCCACGACCTTGCAAGTTGCGGATACTTTCGCGATCGCGCCAGTCGCCGTTATAACGTGGGTTTACCAAGTTAAAGGGACGACCTTTATAACGACGACGTTGGTAGGGTACGATGTCGTTGCCGAAGTTTTCGCGGTACTCTTCGCTATCGACAATCGCATCGATAAAGCCGTTCAAACCTTTGGTGGCGATGACAATCGACCAAGCAATTTGCTCTTTTTGGTTATAGGTAGCGCGTCCCAAAAACCGCTTAAAGGAGATATCCACTAAGCGATAGTTAGAATTGGTTTCTCCAACTAATTCGCGGTAGACATCCGATTTACCCAAACCGCGAATAAAATCCCGCACGGTAATAGCGCGGTTGCGGAGTTGAGATTCGAGGAAAGGCTGGCGATAGCTTTCAATAATCAGGTGTTCGCTGAAGATTTGGCGATAACCCGCCCAGATAATTTCATCGATTTCCGATACCGAGGAAGTATCTGTGAAGCGATAGCCAATCGGCGTATCTTCGCTAGGAACTTCGTAACCCTCAACCCGCTGATTTTGGCTGGAGGGTTTGACTTCAAGTAATGGTATTGACATTTTTCACTTATCAGTTGACAGTTGTTGGTTGTCGTAGGGGCGGGTTTTTTTAAGCAAGCTGTACTAGAACAAATAATTCTGCGGTTAAACCCGCCCGTACCGATCTGCGGAAACGCCGAGCGCGAGTTGGGCGCGGGCGCGGACTGCTGAATCGGGATCGGACTCAATAATTTGGATTAAATGAGGCTGAATTTTTGCTTGCAGGTCTGATAGTTGTAGCAAACCATGCAAGCCCACCACAGCCGCGTAACGAATCGACCAGTCGGAGTCTTGAGAGACTGAGAGTAAGGTTTCCAGGGCTTGATACTGTGCTGCGGCGCGATCGGCGGGAGTGGCAATATTCTGCCAATGTAGATTACCCAAACCCTTAGCAGCTGCCCTGCGGACGCTAGGAGCAAAATCCGTCGCTGCTGCTGTCGCCAATACTTCTAAAGCAAGAGGGTCGGCGATCGCAGCTATAGCGCGAATGCTATAAGCCCGCGCCCCGTAGTTATAGCCATCCAATTTATCAATTAATGGCTGTACTGCTTTCGCACCCAATTGCGTTAATCCCTCTACCGCTGCTACTGCGGCAACTGGATTGTTGTAACCCAGTACGGCAATTAAAGTTGCAATCCCCGCCTCATCTTTTGCTGCTGCCAGCGATCGCACCGCCGCCACCAAGCTTTCGGGCGAATCTGCCCGATCTACGGCTTGAATGAGGTTTTGGGTTGAGGTGGTCATGGCAGTGGCTAGTGGCTAGTGGCTAGTGACTGGGGAAAGAGAGAGAGGCTAAACTCTACACTTTTTGCCTCTTGCCTTACAATAAGGAATCCATCAGACTCATCAAATGGATGGCTGAATCGGAAAGTTGAGTAGGCTGGGTTTGCAGTTGCGACTCTAGGAGTCCTTTGAGGGAGAGAAGTTTGAAGCTATTTTCCGCCCTACAGGAGGCGATCGCTGCGGCTGCACCGACGTAACCAATTGCCCCTAGATCTGATAAAACGACCCGCCGCAATTTCAGGTCGTCGCTGTTCAACCCAGCTAATAAGCGCTGTCCGTAGCTATCTTCTTGAGTCAGCTGGTACATTGCCCGCAGTGCCGCATATTGGATTTTGGGACTCGGATGCTCTGTAAATGGCTGAATCAGAGGAATGGCTGATTTGGCTTGTAGCGCTCCCAAAGCTTCGAGAACGCTATCGTAGGGCTGAGTCAGATGGGGTCTACCTGGTACGTCAACGGCAGCATTAACGCCGCCATCTAACAGTTTCACTAAAGCGGGGATAGCAGATGGATCGCCTAACATGGCTAAAGATTGGGCTGCGGCTTCTCTGACGTAGAAATCGTCGCAGTCCAAACAGCAAATAAGCCCTGGGACTGCTCGCCGATCGCTCAGCTTGCCCAAGGCTCTTGCTGCATTACGGCGCAGGGGATAACCGCCTAATTCTGTCCGGTCGGCTTCATCTTCTAGGGCAGCGATCAAAGCATCAACGGCGGCTGGTTCTCGGACGCGAAATTTGCCCAACCACCAAGCTGCGTAATAACGCAAGCTCAGATCTGGCGATCGCAGGTTGGCGATCGCTTGTGCCACCGTTAATCCCGTTGCTCCTACCTCTAGTTCTTCCGCACTAGACTCCATTGCGTCAAACCTATGCCTACTTCACAGTCGATAGTGGTTCGATCTTGACGATTTTGCCACCCAAGCGAGTAATCCGCTGCATTTCTTCATTCATCCGGCTGTAAGGAACGGTGACGAATACGCTACCGCTGCGACGGATCTCGTAGTTATTTTTGTCGGTTTCGTCGTTCTGCCGCAAGCCTACGACTTCATAACGAAACATCCGGCTAGAGGCGGAGGAAACTCCGTTTGCACCAACAGTTGTTTGACCGAACATTGCTTCTATATCTCCATATAACCGTAAGCTATTCAGTTAAGTGCAGATCTCCGATCTTTATTTATCGGCTTTTGTCGCCTTGCTTTTGCCTTCGGCTTTGACATTTTGATGAGCTGCGGTCGCATCGCTTTTAGGTTTACCGTCGCCATCAAAAGTTACGGGTGCAATGCTCACGATTCTGCCACCCATGCGGTGAATTCGCTGCATTTCTTCGTTCATGCGGTTGTAGGGAACCGTAACCACAAAACTGCCACTACTGCGAATGGGATAGCTCAATTGGTCAGATTCGTAAGTCTGACGCATCCCCTCAACTTCATAGCGAAATATGCGATTTTCGGCGTTACTGAGCCTACCACTGCCAAGTGAGGTTTGACCAAACATAGTTTAAGAGGCGCTGCAATGATTAAATGTGTGGTTTGTCATTTGTCATTTGTCATTGATTGGAACAAATGACGAATGACAAATGACTGCTAAGCTGGATTCACGCTGACGATTCTGCCACCCTTTTTGGCGATTTCCTGTAGCTTCTGCGATAACCGCTCGTAGGGAACCATGATCGCAGTGCTGCTCCGGCGCACTTTGGGATAACCTGGTTGCAATAGTCCCGTGACTTCAATCCGGTAGACTCGTCCGCTTTCTTCTTGTGTCCCGCCGATCGCTTTTTTGGGAGCTGAATCTTTAGGAATCGCTGCACCAAAATTCCAGCGCGTACCGCTAGACGGTTGAACGATGGTAGAAGATTGGTTGCGACCGATTTCTCCCATGAGGCGAGGGGATTTGCCTCCAATCGAACCGCGATCGCTTGTAGCGTAACCGCGATAGAGGCGGAACATCCGGCTAAAGCCTACTGTTCTCGATCCTGGTTCGACAGAAAATCCACGATAGTACGGTACGACATTGTTACCAAAGTTGTTGTCGTACTCAACGCTATCTAAGTAAGAGTCAATCTCGGCATCGTAGCCCACATCTTCGCAAAGCTCTGTATGATAGGCTAGTTCTGCCTCGTCGTAAGGAGGGCGACCCAACAAATGCTTAAAATTGAGTTCGACAAAGCGTTGGTTGGAATTGGGATAGAAAAACTTGTTTTTGTATAAATCTGACTTGGCAACAGCGCGGACAAAATCTTTGACAGTAAAGTTTCCTTGCCGTAGTAAAGATTCAGATGAAGTCAGGCGTTCTGCCTTCATCACGTAATCGTTACCTAAAACTTGACGATACACGGCTCGGATGACCGATTGCAATTCTTCCTCTGTCCAATCTGGTCGTAGTTCGACTCTGGATGAGGCATCAAATGCAGAAATACCCAGCCGTCCTGCTGCTGCTAAAATATCTGCTGGTAAAACGCTCATACACCGCTCTCCCGAAGCAACTAATCTTAAAGTGGGTTTGCTGACTATTGGTTTTCTGGCACATGCGAAAAACAATGCCCAGAGCTAGGTGCAACTGCTAGTTCTCTCGATCCAGCACTTGCACCCCTCTCTGGGCAAGCTTGATGCTCTCTAGCTTAGAGCGTTGATAGCGTAGTCGAGGTAGGTGTTAGCTTCGTTAGCAGCTTGTCCAGACAGACCGTGGTTGGATTTGATGTGCTTGAGAGCTTCAACGTACCAGCTAGGAGACAAATCGAAGGAACGGTTGATTTCGTCTAAACCAGCGATTAGGTACTCATCCATTGGACCTGTACCACCAGCTACTAAGCAGTAGGTAACCATCCGCAGGTAGTGACCGATATCGCGAGCGCACTTGGATTTACCGCGTGAGTCAGCAGCGTACTGAGGTCCTTGCATTTGGGTGGTGTAAGGAAACTTGCTGTATACAGCTTGAGCAGCACCGTCAACGAGTTGTTGAGCTTTGCTGGTCAGAGCGCGAGCAGCTTCCATGCTAGCAGCAGCGCGATCGAAACGACCGTTGATTGCTTGTAGCTCGGTGTTGCCTAAGAAACGACCTTGGGTATCGGCAGCGCCAATTGCTTCAGTAATTGGTGTTTTCATTGTTTGAAATTCTCTAAATATTTGCAGTTGGTTAACTTGGGTCAGGTTAAGGACGATTGGCGTTTAGCTAGTCATTGCTAATCGCTAAAAGCCTTACTTATGCAACAGCAGCAGCAGCGCGATCGAAGTAGCTAGCAACTTCAGACATCAACTGGCTGCAGTCGCCTTGGGTGATACCGTTGGGATCGTTAGCAATCTTGACAGCAGCTTCCTTCATTTTTTGAACGCCTACAGCTACGGAAGAACCAGGAGTTCCCAAAGCTTGGTAGGTTTCGCGCAGTCCGTTCAAGCAGCGATCGTCGAGTACGCTTGCATCGCCTGCCATTACAGCGTAGGTGATGTAGCGCAGAATGATTTCCATGTCGCGCAAGCAAGCAGCCATGCGACGGTTGGTATAAGCATTACCACCAGGAGCGATCAACTGGGGCTGCTCTTCAAACAAAGCGCGAGCAGCGTTGGTAACGATGGTGGAAGCGTTGCTGGTGATGCGGTTTACGGTATCCAGGCGCTTGTTACCATCTCTTACTAGACCGGAAAGAGCGTCAAATTGCTCGGTGCTCAGGAACTCGCCTCTGGAGTCGGCTTGAGCAACAACCTTTGCAAATGCGTCTAACATGAACTAATTTCTCCTACTTGCGAAAGTTGAGCGCAGTTTTTTTGATTAAAATTGGCGGTGTTTTATCAAGTTTGGAATGAATCACAACAAACACGAGCCGCATCCTCGGTTAAGCTGGTTTTTTATTTCCTCTACCAACGATTGTTATGTTGTCGTCAGAATTATGAGAAAAACTTCTACTTTTATGAGAAAATATCCAACTTGTTTTTTTCCTGAGTTTTGCTGAACTTCTGTCTGTTATTAATCCCTCCAGGTTATGTTTATACAACGCCATAAGTGCATTATTTATTACGAATTGTTAAGCTTAGCGTGATTCCATCAATAAAAGCTCCAAATCCTTTACATATAAGAGATTTCACGGTTAATTTTTGTGATTTTCTTTAAAAAACTTAGTAGTATTTATACTTATTATTCAGTATAAACATGTTTTCATATTTTCTTAATATTTTCTTGATGTAAGTAAAAAGAGCAAATACAGAGTTTTTAAATCTTTATAGTTATGAAATAAATGTAAATAAATATGAATAGTTTGCTGATAAATATTACCGATAATTACGAAAATATGGGTAATGGGAAATTGGTAATGGGTAGTTGGTAGTTGACAAGAGAGTGGTGCATGAAAAGAGGCAAGAGGCGAGAGGCTTGTGACTTATAATTGCTCCCTCAGCTGCCTTAGCTCTCTTCTAGCCCCCCGCCAGCGCCATGCGGATGCGGATTTGAACTACACGGTCTGATTCTTGAGTTAAGGCTTGTTGCAAGACAGCGATCGCCTCCTGCGTGCCTATTTCTGCTAAGGATAAGGCAGCAGCGTAACGCAGCGCCCAATCTTCGGGTGACAGCAATGCCCAACTCAGCTTATCCACGGCACGGTGAATTATCTGAGCATCGATCGCCGTACTACCAATTTTGCCCAAACCTCTAGCAGCAATGCGCCGAACGTTTCCTTGACAGTGGTTTGCTACAGATACCCCGACGACTTCTTCTAAAATGGCGATCGCTTGACAATCACCAATTTGAGCTAAAGCTTGAATGATGTGTGCTTGTACCCCTTGGTCTGTAGCCGTGTAGTAGGTGGAAATTAGGGCTTCTAACGATAGAGAAGCCAACTGAATGAGTTGAGAGGTAGCAACTGCTCTTACACCTGGATGATGATGGCTTAATGCCTCGATGAGAGGGGGAATCGCATCGGGGGTACGATAAGCAGCGATCGCCTCAATTATCGCGATCGCCTCTGCTGGAGTCGAGCTAGCACGTAACTGTTCGATAATATTTTCTAATGAATCACTGACTCGCACGGAAGTACAGTCAGCTTGGCTAACATCAAATTGAGTCATTTTGATTTCTGTACGGGCGGGTTGACCTGCAAATCTTTTGACTTCTGACTTTTGACTTTTGACTTTTCTAAAGTTGACCTACAAATCTTTTGACTTTTGACTTCTGACTTTTGACTTTTCTAAAGCTGAATCAACAAATCGTCGATCGCATTGAAAAGCAGCCCAGAATCAGATGAGATTGTATCTCTTGCATCACCATTCAATCCAGCTTCTAGAATCTGCTTTAAATTCAACAGCTTCAAATTGTTGGGAACCCTAGCCGCAATAATTGCCTGGATAACCTCTTGACTTTGACCGATCGCGCCTAAATCGAAAATTGCTGCCCAGCGTAAATAAACATTGTCGTGGTTGAGAGTTTTGATAATACGTTCTATGTAGTGCGATTCGCGGGTTAATAAATACATATACCGCGCTGCCGCACACTGCACCCGCTCTGAGGGATGCTGTAGGCAAGGCTCGATCTGCGGACGAGCCGACCAAACTTGTAGGGTTCCCAAAGCTTCAATCAAAGCCTCATCTGGCTGCTGTTGAGAATGTAACAAATCGAGCAAAGGGTTAATTGCACGTCGATCGCCAATAGCAGCTAAAGCTTGAATGACTGCTTCTCGCAGTTGTAGATCTTCCTGACAGCTTAGTGCTTCAATTAGAGCTGGCACGGCTTGGGAATTTTTCAGTTGCCCTAATGCTCTAGCTGCCTGACGACGCAAGGGATATCCCCCTGTTTCCAACCGATAGCGATCGTCAAATAGTGCTTCACACAGCGCCGCACAAGCCGACTGTACTTGATGCTTTCCCAACCACCAAGCGGCATAGTAGCGAATTTGATTATCTTCTCCTGCCAAAGCTGCGATCGCGGCTTCTGGGGTCAAAATTGGTTCGTTCATTCGGATTAAATCTTAAATAGTAGGGGCGCACAGCCGTGCGCCCCTACTGTTATTTCCCAAATCTACACAGGCGTAATTCTGACGATCTTGCCACCAGTTTTATGAATTTCCTGGTAAGTCGCTGACAGCCTCTCAAAAGGTACGTTGTATACTTGTACGCTACGGCGCACGGGTACTCTACTGCCAACTGTACCCGCTATGGCTTCGATGACAAACATCCGACTGTCACCTTGAGCGGGAGAAACTCCCAGCGTTCCAGCCGATCTGGAGCCAAAAGACAAGCCAGAGGGCGATGAAGGTGGTGTAATCCAGTTAGTTTGATTGCGAGATATTTGCGTCCTCAAGCGAGCATTACGCCGCCCATATTGCGAGTTATCGCTACTAGCTGCACCGCGATACAAAGCAAACATCCGAGGAAAGCCTACAGTCTTTTGACCGAGTTGAGATTGAAACCCGCGATGGAAAGGTACAACCCAATCGCCAAAAGCTGCATCGTATTCGGGACTATCTATGTAAGCATCAATATCTGCATCCAAGCCTTTTGAGGCATATAAATCGACATGGTAGGCAACTTCTGACTGGTCGTAGGGTGCGCGTCCTAATAAGTGCTTGTAGTTTAATTCGATAAAACGCCCCTGAGAATTATTGTGGAAAAAGCATTCTCTGTAAAACTCAGATTTTGCTAAAGTTCGCACGAATTGCCGCACTGTCGTTTTGCCATTGCGTAACAGCGATTCAGCGCTAGCAAACCTTTGGCTAGCATAGACTCCTTGTCGCCCGAAAACTTGCTCGTAAGCAGCTCGAAAGACTTTTTGTAAATCGTCTTCAGTCCAATTTTGTCGCAGCTCGACTTTTCCATCGGCGATCGCATCATTGACGAACTGAGCTATAACTGTTCCACTCATTTTTTATTCCCTTGATTTTGCTGATTACTAACAATTAATTGGTAATTGATAATTGGTGTTGAGAATTGGAAACATTCCATTACCCATTACCTATTACCCATTACCAATTAGGCAAAAATCTATGTTGATGTTGTTTTAACTCAAAGCGTTGATCGCGTAGTTGAGATAAGTATTGGCTTCACCAGCAGCATCGCCAGACAAACCATGATTGTCACGGACGAATTCTAGTGCAGCAATATACCAACTAGGAGACAAACCGAGGGCGCTGTTGAATTCTTTCAGTCCAGCAACAACATATTCATCTAAAGGACCAGTACCACCGACAACGCAGCAATAGCTAATGGTGCGAAGATAGTGATCGATATCGCGCACGCACTTCGATTTACCTTCGGGAGTGGAAGCGTATTGAGAACCCTGCATTTGAGTTGTGTAGGGAAACTTTTGATAAACGTGATTGGCAGCTGCTTCTGCCCATTTTTTCCCATTATTAGCAAAAGCTTTGGCTGCTTCTATACCAGCTTGAGCGCGATTGAAACGACCGAAAATTGCTTGCATTTCGGTATTACTAACATACGAACCACGAGCATCAGCAGCAGCGATCGCTTCAGTTAAAGGTGTTTTCATTTGTGAATTCTCTCCAAATTAATTAGTAAGTAATGAGTGATGAGCCGTGAGTCGTGAAAAGAATTAATTGTAGATTCTGACTTCTTCTTTTCTTCTGACTCCTGACTCCTGGCTCCTGGCTTCTGATAAATTAAGCAACTGCACCAGCAGCGCGATCGAAGTAGCCAGCTACTTCAGACATCAATTGGCTACAATCGCCGCGAGTAATGCCTTTGGGGTCGTTGGCAATTGAAATTGCTGCATCTTTCATTTTTTTAATTCCTGAAGCGACTGCATCACCAGGAGTACCTAAAGCTTGGTAGGTTTCCCGCAGTCCGTTCAAACAGCGATCGTCCATGACGCTTGCATCTCCAGCTAATACGGAGTAGGTAACGTAGCGCAAAATAAAACCTAAATCGCGGATACAAGCAGCTTGGTTGCGATGGTGGAAACAAGCACCACCAGGGTTAAATACTTCGGGTCTTTCGGCTACTAATGCGCGATACGCATTTGCCACAATTGTAGAAGCGTTGCTCGTCAAACGATTCACTACATCTAAACGCTTGTTGCTATCAGATACCATCGCCTGAAGTCCGTTCAGTTCATCACCACTCAGGTAAGAACCCTTGCGATCGGCTTGTTCGACTACGCGAGAAAAAGCGTCAAGCATTTTTTCAATTCTCCTAAATTTTATTGCTTCTATTTCTATCGGTGCGAGCGCACGGGAAAGCACAAACAAAACTTTGTCTCAGGCAGCATGTTTCTCTATACCGACGATAGCTACTCCGATAAATATCGCTGTTTAGCTATAAAGTATTCTGAGAAAATATCGCTAGAAACAAAAGTTTTATTTGCTATAAATTCCTCATAAGTTTTTTATACAATGCGCTCGATCTCCAATTGGTTAAATAATATTAAACTGTGTAAAAATGCACGGAAAGCTAACAAATTGATTTGCTCAAATAGCTTTCAGTTATCCTAAATGAAAATCAAGTTACACAACTTAATTGTTTATGTCAAAACTTTATGTAATTCGACTAGGCAATTTTACAGAGTAAGACCTTGTCCGATCTGACCCTGAGAGCATTAATACTTATCGATATCCCATCCAAAAAAATTACGTTTTGTAACTAAAAATTAAGAAATCGTAGAAATATTTTTCAGTTTTTTCACTCTCATGAAAGATGGCGATCGCGAGAAAACATATCTATGGGGGCGCACATCTGTATGCCCCTACAATCACAATCAATGCGTAAATTATGTTTTTGCCTAACGAGAAATCGCCATTCTCCGCCGTAAGACTTCCAATAGCGTGTTAAATTCTGCTGGAGGTGCTGCTGTCACCTCGATCGCCTCTCCAGTTACTGGGTGTTGTAGCGTGAGTCGCCAAGCGTGTAAGGCTTGTCCAGAAAGATTGACACCAACAGAACGCCCAGACCCATAAATCGGATCGCCCACAATGGGATGACCGATATGGGCGCTATGGACGCGAATTTGATGAGTGCGCCCGGTTTCTAATTGAAAATGAACTAAAGTATAGTTTCCTAACCTTTCTTTAACTTGCCAGTGGGTGATCGCTGCCCGTCCTCCCTTGTCTACAGGAACGATCGCCATTTTTTTGCGGTCTGTAGGATGGCGACCGATGGGCAAATCTACAGTTCCATTGGGCGGCGGCGCACCGTAAATAATACCCAAGTACTCGCGGCGGGCGGTTTTTGCCTTGAGTTGTGCTTGTAGGTGTTGTTGGGCAAGGTCAGTTTTGGCAATCGCGATCGCCCCCGTCGTATCTTTATCCAAACGATGAACGATGCCAGGGCGTTGCACTCCGCCTATGCCTGGTAAGTTTGGACAGTGGGCAAGTAAAGCATTAACTAAAGTACCATCAGCATGACCTGGGGCGGGATGAACGACTAACCCCGCAGGTTTGTTAATTATGAGTAGCGAATCATCTTCGTACAGGATATCGAGGGGAATTGCTTCGGGTTTGAGTTCTAACGGCTGAACGGCAGGAATTTCGATCCGAATGCGATCGCCTGTTTTCACCTCTGTTTTTTTTGCCGTGCAAACTGAATCGTTAATCTGGACGCAGCCTTGTTCGATCAACTGTTGCAGACGCGATCGCGACAATTGTGTGAGTTGTTGGGCAAGGTAACGGTCTAGGCGATCGTCACTGGCTGTTACCTGTAAATGAATTTCTGTCACGACTACTCTAAATCGATTCCTCTGCACTTCGCATTGTTAATTTTATCTAAGTCGCCCTTCATTCATCTTTGAGCCAAGCAAGAGTGCAGGTTCGATTGTTAGAAAAGATACGGTGTATCAATTACTTTTTATCACAAAGGTTCATCTTTCTCCGAAATACAGCACTATAACAGATTTAATTTTGCATCGATGAATACAGAAATAACTATATGGCGATTTTTAGAGGCACGATAAATAACGACACGTTAACTGGCACTGTAGGCGACGACCAAATCTACAGTTTAGCTGGGGATGACACTTTGCAAGGCAGTTCGGGCAACGATCGCCTCTACGGTGAAGACGGAAACGATTACCTCTATGGCGACAATGGTAGCGATCGCTTATTTGGTGGGAACGGTGACGACCATCTTCAGGGGGGTGACGGTGACGACTACATTGAAGGGGGTGAGGGTAGCGACTATACAGAGGGTGGTAACGGCAACGACTATTTAGTCGGAGGAAATGAGAGTGAAGCCTTATGGGGAGACTCTGGAAACGACAAAGTTTTCGGTCAGAGTGGCAATGACTACATTCATGGAGGTGATGGCGAAGACTATTTAGAAGGCGGAGACGGTAGCGACGAAGTTTCAGGCGATAGCGGTAACGACAAGCTTTATGGCAATATCGGCAATGATTTTCTAGATGGTGGCGGCGATCGCGATATCTTAGAAGGCGGCGATGGTAAAGACCACTTGGTAGGAGGTGGAGGCAAAGACACGATATATGGTGGGGCTGGGGATGACTTTCTCGCTGGCGGTTACGATTCCGTCATTGGCTTTGGCGGGAATGATTCTATTGGTGGCAAAAACGACATCGATTTGTTATTTGGCGGTGCGGGAAAAGACACTTTTGGAATCGGTTACAGTACCGACGATGGCAATCCAACCACAGACGGCAGGCGAGATTACAGCTTAATTAAAGATTTCAATCCCCAAGAAGATACGATCCGGCTGAATGGCGCTAAAAGTAACTATATTCTGAAACCATCTCCTCAAGGTTTACCTCAAGGTACGGCAATTTATTTTGACAAACCAGGCAGTCAACCGGACGAACTGCTGGCAATTGTAGAGAATAAATCGGGATTGAAACTGAGCGATCGCTACTTTACTACCACTGCTGAGGATAACTTTTACGGAACCTCTCAAGACGATTATTTTGACGCTGGGGTAGGAAATGATTACGTCAGGGCATTTGACGGTAACGATACCTTATTAGGTGGCGATCATGATGATTTCATTGTTGGCGACAAAGGCAACGATATCCTCTTAGGTGGTAATGGTAATGATTCACTTTTAGGAACAACTCCATTTAGCCCGATGGATTCAGATTTCGTCAGTGGCGGTCGTCCCAATCCGTCAGTTCTGGGCAAAGGGCAGATAGACACTCTTACAGGTGGTGCAGGTAAAGATAACTTTTGGCTGGGCGAGTCATTAAGTGGTAAATACTATTCCTCTTATCGCTACTACGACGATGACAACGCTTCAACTGTTGGCAACAATGACTATGCGTTAATTACAGACTTTAACCTTCAAGAGGACAAGATTACACTGATCGGACAACCGACTGACTATCTGCTAAAAGCAACCTCTGGCAGTTTACCCGCAGGTACGGGAATATACATCAACAAACCTGGAAGCGAACCAGATGAACTCATCGGCATTGTTAAGGATATATCGCCAACAAAGCTAAATCTGGGCAATTCCTACTTTTTCTACACTAATCCCGAACCCATTTCTGTTCCAATTTAAGACACGAGTAGGTCATCCCTCTTCTGTCAAACTGGGGTGAAACCTTGATTTTTCGTAGGCTAAAACCACGTAGATTCGTTGAATTTGCCTAAAGTAACAGAAGAGGGGTCATACCATTTCACTAAAACTACGCTACAGAAGATCCCCCCTAGCCCCCCTTGATAAGGGGGGTTGGGGGGATCTCTTTTGTCGTAGTCAAAGAGTAAATTGGTATCAGTTATCAGCGAACAAAAGTTGTAGGGGCGGGTTTAGCAAGTATGTTCGCGGCTAATGACCAGAAATCTCGACCCAAAACCCGCCCGTACCGGGAAATTTTGAATTGAAATTTTGATAGCGGGTTTCAATTGGGTAAAACAGACGATCTGTAGGGGCGCACAGCCGTGCGTCCCTACAAATGTCACGTCAACGCGATTTTCTTCGATCGCTAATGAAAGTAACTAAATTGTATTAAAAACTTTCTTCTTAATTATAACATAAAACCGCAATTAATTGCTTCATGATATACGATTTACTGATGCCATGAGCAACTATTTTAGAGATGTATTTAAAGTTAAGATTTTCTTGCGACTTGCTAGAAAATTTTGTTATGTAGAAAGCTATCAAGATTTACCAGGAACGGTTTTTCTACCTTTCAATTCAATTCAAAAATGCTAAAATAAAGAGGAAAGCAGCAGGTTAATTAGCATCAAGATTGACTCCAATAAATCGCTGCTAATAGCTTAATTTCACTTGCTTTTTCGTGAAAAAATTTGAGTTGGTCGAAGATTGATAATGGTAACGCAACTGAATCACTACCCAGCCGCGATCGCCCAAGCAGCCCAGAGAGTAAACGAACTGGACTCGCAAATTATGGCAGTTCAACAGCTAATTAGCCGTGAAGAAGGAAACGCCGATCGGCTATCGGCGTTCGATATAGACTTAAAAAACGACACTCAACGTAAGGCACGTCGCTTTGAAGTTCTGCTAACTCATCAAGAATATCAAACGGCAGTCAATACACTCATGCGACTGACGGCTGATAAAGCTAATGCGATCGCGCACTTAGAATATTTACGCAATCAATTTAGTGTTGCCAAACTAGAAGCAAGACTAGAAATTGCCAAGCAACTCACTGATTTTGAGTCGCGAGAATTAGTAGGTTTGTAAGAACAGTTATCAGTTATCAGTTATCATCACAAATAATCCATAAGTTGTTGGTCAGGAGTCACTGTCGCGCCTGGTCATCGATAACTGGTCACTGATTTAATTCTCGCTCCCAACCTTTCCATGACGCAAGTTACTTTAGAAGAAATTACTAAATTGCAGGTTGAATTGACAAATTATCCCAATGCTCTTGCTGCTTTGCAAGAAATAGAAGAGTGTGAGGGAGATTTAGAAGATGCAGCTATGGTACTAGCAATTCGAGCCGGACAGCAACCAGATATAGCAAATGCAGAGTGGTTATCGAGTTTGGCAAAGAAATGTCGTGCCTTTATTTGTCGCCAAGAATTGCGATCTGCGTTAGCAAATGAATCTTTTGCGCCAGTAGTAGAACAACTAACAGCAGCTAAAATCTGCCCTACCCTACTGGTAATGCCTGTTTTGTTATACGTTCAAAAACAAGGCGTGGATGAATTCTGTCAACCTCTCGATCCGGTAGCTTAAAAAAGTCAAAAGTCAAAAGGTAAAAGTCAAAATGAATTTCTTAGCGACTCAAAGTCCGTAAGAATCTTTGCATACTAGCGAAAATTCCTGGTTTTCTCGATCCAGAAGCATTAGCAGCTTCAGTTGAATTGGATTGACTCGTATCTCCGTAGAGAATGGCATCGATTTCATCGCCCATTGGTTTTGTTGGTTGTTCGGTAATTAACTGAAACTCTTCTTCTATTTCCCGCCAGATTTGCCATTCACCGGGGTAGGAACGGAATACGGAGATATTTTCGATGGGGCGCAAATAGTAGCAAGATTCAATATTATTGAGAAAGCGGGTGCGTAATTGTCTTCCAGCGTAACCAATCCCGACAATCGCCACGTCTTCCAAACGAGGATTGAGCATCACTGTAGGACATGTAGCTAACTCGCACAACTTTTCTACTCGTTCGACTTCTACCGCAGAAGGCGAAATAAATAACAAAGCCTCATCTTCTGGTTCTATTTTTTCTTCCAGCGGCGATCGCGTGCCGATATCGACAATTTTAAATGGTACTTCTCCCCAATCCCGCCGTGCTAGCGCCGCCGCACCTGCATCGGGAAAAAACACCTTAAGTTGGGAGCCGAACTGAGTAAATTCTGCTAAAAATTGCTCGGCAACAGACATCGGTTTGAGTTCTGGGATCGCTAACTCCACTTGCAGGCGAGTATATCCATCCGCGATCGCTGCTGAAGTGGCTACTGCTGCTTGGGCGATCGCCTGTTCTAGCGTTTTGGGAAATTCTGTCATATGAGAGGGAGCTGAGGGAGCTGAGGGAGCTGGGGGAGCTGAGGGGGAGAAGAGAGAGTTGCAGAGCAACTACCAACTACCACTGATAACTGATAACAGTTAACTGTTAACTGATAACTGTAATTTTACAGGTATGAGGCGATCTAAAATTTGTTTCAGTACCGTTGCCGTCCAGTCAATATCGGCTGCTGTGGTTTCTCTACCTAGAGTTAAGCGAATTCCACTCAAAGCCGCAGCTTTGTCATATCCCATCGCTAGTAATATGGGACTGGGAGAAAGCTTACCACTATGACAAGCAGAACCAGCGCCGATCCCAATTCCCGCCAAATTCATTTGCCGCACGATAGTTTTCCCGCTGACTTTCTCGCCATCTGCGCCTTTAATGTAGAAACTAGCGTGGTGCGGTAGACGTGACTGGCGATCGCCTGTAGGGATGAGTTGAGGCACGTCAGCTAATTGAGCGAACAAGCGATCGCGCAATGACACCAAGCGCGATGTTTCCGTGGGCATTTCTTGAGCGGCAAGTTCTGCGGCAATACCAAAACCAGCAATAATTGGTACTGCTTGCGTTCCCGATCGCAGTTTTGATTCTTGTCCGCCGCCACCTAGTAACGGCACGATCTCCACCCCAGGACGAATGTAAAGCGCTCCTGCCCCTTGAGGACCGTAGATTTTATGACTGGAAAGGGATAATAAATCTACAGGTAGCTCTTGCAGATCTATAGGCAAGCGTCCGGCAACTTGGACAGCATCTGTGTGAAACAATGCGCCGTGGGAACGGGTAATCTTGCCCAAAGTCTCAATTGGTTGTAGCGTGCCAACTTCACTTTGACCATAAACGATTGAAACTAAAACTGTATTTGGTTGAAGTGCTGCTTGCAAGCGATCGGGATTCACGCACCCGTTGCCATCTACTGGTAAACGAGTCACCTGCCAACCCCACCGTTCTAGTGACCTTGCTGGCTCTGCGATCGCCGAGTGTTCGATACTAGAAATAATCAAGTGCTGGGGACTACTATAGCGTTGGGCAACCCCCATAATTGCTAAGTTATCTGCCTCTGTACCACCGGAAGTGAAGATAATTGACTCGGCGTTACGGGCGTTGACTAAGCTAGCCACCTGCATTCTGGCTTGTTCCAACACCGTTGCAGCGCGTCCGCCCCACTCGTGCAAGCTAGATGGGTTGCCCCATTGTTGAGTTAACACTGCTTGCATAGTCGAGATCGCCTCTAAACGAGTCGGCGTTGTCGCGCTGTAGTCGAGATAAATCTGCATGGATGTCAAGAGAATATGTGGTGCGCGATGAATGGGGTGTGGGGTGTGGGAAGCGTGGGAAGTGTGGGAGGATACAAGAGAGAATTTTGTCCCCGCTCTCCCTTGTCCCCCTTGTCCCCCTAATCCCCACTCCCTTCGGTCGCGGGGAAGAGCGAGTTCCCCCTTGTCTCCCTTGTCTCCCTTGTCTCCCTTGTCTCCCTTGTCTCCCTTGTCCCCTCACTCCTCACTCCTAATTAGACACTTCTGCCATCTCAATAATCTGTCCTTCAAGATCTTTGACTAAGAAGTTTAATGGCTTCTGGCTGAGAATTTTGTGCTTTAAATTCATCATTTCCACCCGCATCAAGACTTGTTCCAAACATTCGCGATCGAAACAGACATGGCGCTGCTGGTTTTTCTTCCCTAAACTAGCTCCAGTAATGATGTGGAGTTGGGTGTTTTTCTTGAGTTGATACCACAATCCATCGGGACCGTTAAATCCTTTGGTGCTGGTAAAACTCGGACTAGGAGAGATGTAGTAAGGATCGATCGTTCCAGCTGCGCCCAAGGTTTGCTCGTAGTTGTAGTAGTAGTGTAAAGGAACTTCGGCAGCGGGGAGATTGAGCATTCCTTCGTAAAGCTGACGGGCAATCTCTAAGTCAGATACCATAACGGTATAGACCTTCGGGGCGCTGGTGAGAAACATCCACATAGCAACCGCATAGGCTGCTAGTAGCATCACCATAATCCCCTGTGTAGAGAAGAGGCTATCCAGGGGTAGGGAGGGCAAAAAAGCACCTAAAGTAGGCGGAAGCAGAAACGATGTCGAACTCACTGCTGTAACCATGAATGGGTGATGGGGAATAAATAACTTGAGTTTTCGTGTGCTAGCACAAAATTAACCCAATGATACTAGTCTATCAAGAGGAGAATTATTCGTTTGTAAATTGTGATTGAGTCAGTAGTGAGTCGGATCTAATTCAGAAATACGTCTCCAGTCGGTTGAATTTGCAGAGATTGCTTATCTATCCCGAGGTCGGTGGTTGCATCTAGCATTAATTCTAGTACTCCTGGAGTTGGCGATCGCCCAGTTGCGTTCAGCAATCCGCCATCTTCGCGCTTGAATGTCACCGTTGTAGGTGTAACTAAGTTTTTGAGCGTGACATCCGATTTTCCTGGGAGCGATCGCGGTGCTGTATTGCCAATTGCTTGATAAGTGATTTTTGCTCCTGTCTGATTGATCAGCTTAATACTAACTTTGCCCTGATTCAATAGCACTGTCGTACTGGGAGGCTGCTGCTGTTCGGGTAGGGGTGGTTGAATGGGAGAAGGCGAAACTTGTGGAGTAGGGGACACTTGCGTATTAGGAGGCTGCTGCTGTTCGGGTAGGGGTGGTTGAACGGGAGCAGGCGAAACTTGGGGAATTTGTGTAGTTTGTGAAATATAGCTATTGTGTGGTGCTACTGTAACGATCTGAGAAAGAGACGTAAGTACTGACTTTTGCTCTGCTTGGGGTATAGCAACGGCAGGTAAATCGATTGTCAAACTGCTACAAATAACACCTAGCATTGCGATCGAGCCGCGCAGCCTCATACTACAGTTCTTCATTTTTCTCCAGTTACATATATATATTTACGTGAATCTAGATTTGACTGTTTTTCCAGCCAAGGCTGCATCTGAACTGATGAGTTATATAAATCAACCAAATTTCTCTAGCAATAGTTAGTTAAAACTTTGCTTTTCGAGAAGCATTTGGGTAGTTCGACATTGAATTATAGCAACAAATAATACATACCACCTGCTATTTCTCAAGAGGGGTTGGGTCGTTTAGTAACAAATGACCAATAACCAATGACAAAACAGGGTAGGAGTTGTCTCCTACCCTGACTCAAAATTAACTTCAAATGTTCCTAAGCTGTTTCCCACATTTGCCGAACTCTTGGAGGTAAGCAGTTAGCAATTTCTTTAACTCTTTCTTCCGATAGTTCGTCCTTGGTAGCAGAAAATACAGCTTTAACTACTTGTTCGGTATCTAAATCGAAAGCAGTTTTTGCTGTTGGTGCTTCACCTTTAACTCGTGCCAAGAAGCGATTGTCATTAACGTTAGTAATGTCAGAACTATCTGAGTGGTAGAAAGGCGGACGAATTCTACTCAAAAAGCGAACGATGGGATTGGTATCATTCCACAAGTCAGCTATTTCCATTTGCAACGCTTTGTCTTCTGTCGGCAGAACTTCCTTATCTTCTAATTCTTCTGCCACTCGATCTGATGCTTCCGTTGTCATTAAATCGCGCATGACGCGATAGACGACTTCTGTGACATCTCTAGCATCAAACAGATCCTCAAGTCCGCTTTTAAGCATGACTTTCTCTAAGAAAGGCATGTCTTTAGTCGCAATGGGAACTGAGGGACCTTCTTTTAATTCTTCTGGAGGTTTTGCCTCCATCTTCTCCAACATTCGGCGACCTTTTTCTGTCAATTCTGCCTGTTTGAAAGTAATCAAATGTGGCAAAGGACCATCAGATGAACCAAAAGTATTGGCAACTCTAAAATCAACTTCTTTAGGATTTACAGCATCGGGAACATCTTCCTGGTTGCCATAAGCATTACCACTAAATTCAGCCTTAATATACTGCTTTTGATTCAGATAATCCAAGTGTCCTAATAGTTCGGCTTTTGTTGGTTCGCGACCGATAAAGTCATCAGCAGTAAATTTTACTGGATGCAATTCTTGCCCAGTTTCATTGATTTTTTTCAAAATAATGTAGGCAACATCTTCTCTTAATGGAATGGTCATGAAATTACCCCTTAGCTTTTTATGCAGATTTTGACTGTAGCTAAAGAGAACCAACAAATTGTTTTTCAGTCCCTCTAGTGCTTGACTCAATTCAAGTCTTAGTGTAAATGAACTGAAGGAGGATCGAATTTAGTTCGGATCTACAGCCATTGCCATTTAAGGTATTAAGAATAAATACTTGCTTACATCTGTCACAGGAAACATATTCAGAAATTTTGAGGCATGAGCTTGAAGAAACAGTTTGGTTGTTATTGTCTATTTCCCTAAAGATATATTTTTTCAGAAAAGCTTTGAGTGGCTAAAATTTGCGGAACAGACTATTCTCGAATCCAATTCAGAGCATTACGTTCAGTGACTTGTGATGTTGCGATCGCCACTTTCGAGCGTTATGCCACAGCAAAACCTGTATGCTGCCCTAATTTTGGATGTCGAAAACCAAGCACTATATTCTCTCTAGGAATACCTGCTTCCATCAGATCGGTGACTACACTTTCTTCTGTATCATCATATTGCACCCAGACTTTATCACCGATCGCACTCAGATGTATAGGTGTCGCATGGAGATATTTATCGCCATTCCAGCCTAGATCTAAAACCAGATACTGCCCTATACGGTCGGCGTGCAAAGGGATTGTTAGATGGGAGGTTCGGTCATCAAGAACCGACCGATCCAAAATTGCTTCTCCCGCCGGAGTCATCTGGGGCTACAGTATCTTGGATGCGTAAGAGCATGATGGTCAGCACCACGACCCATAGCATGTAGCCAAAGATGTTAATACGCTCCCAAACTCCCATCCACGGCGTAGGCAAGTTTGCCGTAAGCCGGGAACCGTCCAAACCTGCCAAAATGCCAAACACGAGAAGTATCAGGATTGTCGCGATGGAGTAGAGGCGAAACCGCTTTCCGAATGCCGTAGCCGCGAACCCTATGGCGAGCAGCATGAAGAGAACGCCCACACCCGTGAGAATTGCGTGCATGGTATCGGTAAGCGTTCCCTCGACCCCACGTAGGTGCATCGGGAAAAATAGCGTTACTACCAAGCCGAGAACCTCCTTTCCGACCAGTCCGACCGCCGCGAAGCGCAGAGCGCGCTTTCGACCAGCCGATCGCCAGATGCCCACTCCGAATGCGTACACGAGTAGGGAATACGTGATGAAAAGCGGAACGACGAGTGGTGTCGTCGGAGCGTCGATAGCGATTAGTTCGCTGACGGTTTGAGAGGTGGAGCTATAGCCCTCCCACCGTATAGCTGCGAGTACGACGGTGGCAACATAGAGTAGTGAAGACAAGATACCGCAGACGAGCAAGACCTTTCGTACCATTGTTCACCTCCGAGCCGACTTTGGCTTTGAGTTTTTTGCTTGCGCGCATACTACGCTACATAAGTGCGGCACCATCGGTTGCTATGATTCTTCTTGGTGTCGCGACATTGCTATGTCCGTCTAAGCTGTTTATTATACGGAGAGTTTCCGTATATCTAATCTTATATAGGCTATTTCTACGGACTTTTTCCGTATAACACCCCACGTTTGACTGTTATACGAAAACTTTTTGTATAACTCCTTGTGTGGGGTGATTAGCTAGAAACTTTCCGTAAGATTACAGCTTTATTCCCAGCTTTCTAATTCTCGAATCCAAGTTTGCATCAAGGCGATCGCTTGAGTGCGACGCGCTTCAAATGTGGCAGCAATCCAAATAAATAGCAATCCGACTACAATTCCAATTGCCCATAGTAGTAAAGAATAATTATCGATAAATAGCCAAAGCTGACGCAAGACTTTTGTAATAAAAGTTAGCGTTCCAACATATAAATAAGCGCGGGTGCGAAATACGATTCCTGCTAAAATTAAACCTACACCCAGAAAGATAGTTAAAATTCCTTGCCACAAGCTGTTATCTGATTGATATAAAGCCGTTAAACAAAATAACCCTACAGCCAAAGTGCGGAGAATGTGACGCTTTTCCTTTTCGGTAGGCGATCGCAATGTTGGATCGACTTGGGCAACATATAGCAACGAACCACTCAAGATAGAAACATACCACAAAGGATCGGTGAACTGCCAATCTTGAATCAGTCGAATAATTGCCCAATCAGCTAAAACAATACTTATATAACTGAGACGAATCTGATTTTCTATCCTTGCCAGCCAAGCATAGAAAGCAGCGATGAGAAATAAACTTGAAATTGAAATTTCACTAAATGTAAGCAAGACAATTGCCCCTGGTAAAACAGTAGCAGAACGCTGCCAAGGTTGTTTCGACCATCCCCAAGTTTGCCAAGGTAAGGAGTATAAAAGGTAGGCGTAGACACAAGCGATCGCGGCTGACCAATCCAGGAATGCAGATAGGGGTAAAATTCGATTTAAAAGGTGAGCAATTGCAATTGTTAATTGTACGACTCCCAAATAAACCCAGAAATTTCGATTCCGTCCTTGCCAAGCTGCATAAGCTGCTAATGCTACTGTAACCACTAGCCAAAGATTGCTGCCAAAATTACTTAAATTTACTCCTAATGCTAATAAGGAAAAAAGACTACCAATTCCCCAGTGAAGATGGGTAATTACGAGTAATTCTTGAGATGTAAGTCTCCAATAGAATAGCAACCACCGAGAACAGAAACGATAGATAATTGCGATTGCACAGGCTAGGGTTGATAGTAAGACTATGCCATCCCCTGCTTGCCCTCCTTTGGATTGGATCAATTGATAAATTAAAAGTTCGTAAGCAGCAAAGGAAATACCAAATACAGATATAAATGTAATTGGTTTGAGCAGAGGTAAACGCCTTCCAACACCAATTCCTACTAATGCTGCTGCTAACGTGTAAAGTCCTGTGTAGGCAGTAAATGTATAGTGGGCGAAAATTAATCCTATGACTGCATATATAAGCGAGATAACGTGCCAACTAGAAAGGTAAGGTAAGGCAGAACGACGTACCCACCAATCACCACCTAATTGCGTTGCTAGTCCTAATCCTAAATTAGCGATCGCAATATTTATAAAAGACGGTACACTCCACCATACGAGACTAGCTACTACTAATTCTGTACCCCAAGCAATCCCATAAAAACCTAAATTTGTCGGCTGTTCCCAGTTACGATAAGTAATTGCTCCTGTGGTTATAACTGCGGCAAAAATTATGTATAAATCTTGTATGGGGTAAACTTCTAGCCTACCTAAAGTTAGGAAAGTTAAATTAATTATACTCAGCGCGATCGCCCAACCGTCTAATGCTGGGGTATAAATTCCCGTGGGGAGAAATCGCCGTAACATCCACAACCCCCATAAAGCAACGCCAATCCATGTTGGTAACCAATTGAGGGGAACCCCCCAAATTTGCCACAGACAAGTTCCCGCAAAACTCAAGCCAAATCCAATAGTTATTGCTGCGGCAAGTTGCGATCGCAATTTCTGCGTGTTGACTAACATTAAACTGGTGGCGACTGCCGTACTTATTAATAAAGGAGTTACTCTAGCTTCAGTGAGGATTTGGGCTAGAAGTAAGGCAACAACACTCAGCCAATTTGCTAATCTTGCTTGAGGAATGGTACGACTACCGAGAAATGTGAGACAGGCGGGAGTGGCTAGCCAAATTAATCCCCAGTATGAATTTGTTTCTATGAGTAGGGGATAACTCAATCCTGCTAAGGCTAAGCCGATATACCACGCACTACGCTGCCAGATTGGATGCGTAAGGGCGCACGGCTGTGCGCCCCTACATGCAAACCCCCATTCTGCTATCATCCCAATTAATAAAATAACTGCCCAGAATTGAGAATTGAGATTGGGAAAACTCCAGCCTATCCATGCATATAAAGTTAATATTCCTGTTACATGCGTGAGATAAATTAACCATGCGGCGCGAGTTGGACGCTGACGGAGGACAATTATTAAGGTAAGAGTAGAAGCTAATAAGTAGAGCGATCGCACCAAGGGATTGAATAAACTAAATAAAGCAAGAACGCTTCCTAAAATCAATGCCACGCCTTCGGTATAACTAGCTAATTTTGGTTGAGAGGCACGCCGGAGGCGCGAGGCAACAATTAAGGTGACAATAATATAAGGAAAAAGCGCTAGCCCGATGAGTTCTCCTGGGAATAAATAACCTCCGGCGATTTGGGTTGCCAAGGCAATAATTTGTTGCCTCCCTGCAATGGGAATCAGCCGCCATAGCAAACAGTAAGCCTGCAATCCAACAAAAAATAGGGCGAGTAAATCCCATACTTGCCAAAGTCTTTGCAGACGATTTGCTAATAACCAGATACCTAAAATACTAACTGCGATCGCTTGCCAAGGTGGTTCGACATTGACAGCGACTATCCAACCCAATACTAATAACCCGATACCCGTGCGAGTCAATAGAGGTTGTACCTGACGGCGAGTTAACCAACAAAGTACCCAGCCGCAAATCCCTAACGCCAGTCCAATTGCATCTATGGGTACGCCTGCACGTAGGACTCCCCTACCCAAAAGCAGTAAGGTGGAAATAGCCAGAACAACGCCACTCATCCCTAAATCAATTAAACTTGCCTGACGCTTTTCTACCCGATGCCATAATACTCCTGCTGTCCCTAACGTACCGCTATAAATAGCAATGAGGGGAAACCCGGGTATTATCCAACCCAATTGCAGCCAACTCAGTGCAAGAGTATTCACTCTAATCGGTAATGCAGCTTGCAGTAACATCCAGGCGATCGCAGATAAACTTAAAATTGCGATCGCTCCTACTATTAATCCCAATCCATCCCACCACAACTGAAACCCATCGATTGCCCAGAAGTTAACTGGAATTAGGGATAGGGTGGTGACTTGTAAAATCCTGCTTGTCAAACTCAAATTCGGTCGTTGTCGCGTCCACCAGCAAGCAACCCAAAATGCTAAGGTGTAGCCGAATAAAATGGCATATTGTCCGACTGAGGAAAAGTTTTGCCACTGACTCGCAGCTAGTACCCCAGAGGATACGACTACCATGAACACGCCTAGAAATAGCAGCCACACGACGCTAATTTCTTCCATCAAGGAAGATAAAATCCGGCTGAGTATGGGTGCGGGACGAGTTCTAATTGGAACGGGTGTTTCTGCTTGTGTTGTCGTAATAAAGTCTGCTTGAGGAGTTACTTCAGGTAGGGGTAAGGCACAAACTAGGTAAGTGCGACAAATTTGGATAACTTGAGTTTCAGAAAGCAACCCCAAGCGCAACCACAGATCTAATCCTTCTAACAACTGGGGTTGTGTAGCTGGTATTGTTAGTTTTATCTCGATTCGCTCTGGTTGTGAGGTCATGGCTAGCTATCTCAGCGCATACCTCATCATGCCGATTGTAGGGAAATTTAACTCTCGGTAAATGTGCTAGTTTTTAAGTTGGCGATCGAAGATCGTGTCGCGCAAAGACGCATACGCGCAGCGTTCTCGTAGAGTAGGCGCTAAGCTGAACTCCCGCTTTCTCCTTTTACGACTGCCGCACCAATTAAATGTGCTAATCTTAGGGCTTCTGGTACGTGACCGCGATCGCTTAATCTTTGTAATACAGCTGAGATAACATCTGGATCTTCCCCGCAGACTTGAAAGAAAAATGGCGGATATGCGTGAACTTTTCCCGCACGGCGCATCAGTTCTAAACGGCGATGGGGTTGGGGTAAGCGTTGTAGTGCTGTTTCTATCTTTGTCATGTTTGGTTGTCGGCGCATGACGGTAACGCAGGGAATTTTTAGTTTGTCTGCAAGTTTGGGTAAGTCGATGATGTTAAAGCCACCAAAGCCGATTCCATCTAATAGCAATATGTGGAGTTGAGGCAGAAATTTTTTGCCTAAAAGTAACTGACAGATTGTATCTGTAGCGTTCCAGCCGTCTTGTCGCACTTTTCCCCATACCATCCCTTCAAATCGCGTCTCTGCACAAATAACACCGACGATTGAGACACTGCTACTGCGTCGGCGCACGAATGGCGCATCGTCAAAACCGATAACGCGAATGGTGCGATCGCGTGCTAGTAATGTTTCTAGTTTCACTGGGTTTGCAGTACTTTGTTTCTAGAATTATTGAAACGCAGTTATGCAAATGAATATAGATGTGCAAAGCAATATATTTTCAGGATTAGATTACATCAAAAAAATACCCAAATTTGGGATGCTATACCTAAATATTTTAAAAAATCAGTTTTATACCTAGAATACATGGATTATACCCAAATCTGGGTGAAAAACTCTTGAAACGCGATCGAGTGAAGATTCAGTCAATTAAATACCTAAAATATGCTACTTATACCCAAACTTAAACAATCAATATTTTTACATTGGAATATCTCGTTTTGATACCCAAATAGTTTAATCTATACCTGATATTCTCTAGCGCTTGTTGTCTCTGTCCTCTCGCTTGTATACCTAAAACACGAAATAAATACCTAATAATGAAGGCAAGTAAAGGTTCGGTTGTTGTAGAAAGTTTTAAAGATAGGCTGAGACTGCGTTGGCGAGTTTCGGGAAAGCGGTATTGTTTATCTCTAGGATTGCCAGATACTCAAGAGAGTCGAATGTTGGCAGAGTTGAAGGCGCGTCAAATTGAGTTGGATGCGATTTCTGGTAATTTTGACACCACTCTGGCTAAATACAAACCCCAAAGCTTAGCTGAAAAACCAGTTAATGACGCGCAACTTCTTACTTGTGCCGAATTATTCCAACAGTTTATGGAGTATAAGTCTCAGTCTTTACATCCCAGAAGTTTAGATCGCTACAAGACAACTCTGAAATATCTGCACCAGTTTTACTATCGAGAGGATGAGACGCGGAAATTACTAGCCGCACAAAATGCGATCGCAATTCTACAAACTCATGTAGAACAATTCAATGCTTGGCTTCAGAGTAAGAACGCCGAACGCGCCAGGAAAGAAAGGCTGATTTTACTCAGTGCTTGTTGGAGTTGGGGAATAACGAAGGGTTTTGTGGAAGCGAACCCCTGGAAAGATTTACAAAAGCAGGTGGAGTCAGCACCCAAACAACCACTCAAACCATTTACACAAGAGGAAGTTAAGGCAATTCTCGCTGCTTTCAAAACTCACCCTCAATACAAACACTATGCCGATTTTGTCGAATTTTTATTTTTAACTGGGGTACGAACTACAGAGGCGATCGCTTTACGTTGGACGCATATTAACTCTAATATGTCAAGTATTTGGATTGGAGAATCTATGAGTCGGGGTGTCCCTCAGACAAATAAAGTTCGCTCTATTCCCTTAAATGACAGAATTAGATTATTGCTTCAAACTAGAAAACCCGAAAATTATTTACTAGAAGATCTTATCTTCCCGAGTCCTGAAGGATTACCGATTGACGATCGCAATTTTCGCAACCGTGCTTGGGTGAAAATGTTGGAGTTGGCTGGTGTGGAATATCGCAAACCTTCCAATACAAGACACACGTTTATTTGTACGTGTTTGAGTGCGGGTGTAAATCCGGCTGTGGTGGCTCAAATTACTGGTTGCGATCTGCAATCTCTCGATCGCGATTATGCTGAGTATATTCCGTCTGTTTCTGTGCTTCCAGATTTGTACGCTAATGGGTAATTTTTCCCTCTGTACGGGCGGGTTTTGAATGAAGATTTGCTGTTGGGGTTTTTAGGCTATCTGCTAAACCCGCCCCTACGATTCTCCTTCAATCAATGCTGCTAATAATCCAGTGACTTCGGCTTGGTGATTTTGGCGATTGTCGTCGTAAACCATTAATGTATCTAACCTGGCATGACGAGATAATTTCTGTACCATGCGAACGTTTCCACCTGTTGCATCCAATGCAGCTGTAATTCCAGAGTGTCTAACTCTGTGGGGACTGAGGCGTTTTTTCAATCCTGCTGTTTCTGCCATTGCCTGTACGATCTTATATATAGCAGTACCCGTGAGACGATGACTGTAACTGGCGCGATCGAGTGCAATAAATAATGGTTCGTTACGCTTAGCTTTACCGCGTTCGCACAACCATTCTTGTAATGCTGCTACTGTAGACTCAGATAAACTGACTGTCTCGGCTTGAGTGCCTCGACCTTTTCCATATATAGTTAGCGATCGCCTATCTGGATCGAAGTCACTTACATTCGCTTTAACTAATTCTCCGCGTCTCAAGGCATTATCCCACAGCAATCGTAATATCGCATAATCGCGTTTGCCTTTAAGCGTGTTGCGATCGACAATATCTAACACCTGACGATACGCTTCTAAACTCACTCCACTCGTATCGCGATAAGCCTTTACCTTCTCTCCTGCAATATCGTCCAAACTGTAATCGCACATCCCAATTTGACGTGCGTAGTTAACTAAAGATTTTATTGCTGCTAATCGACGGTTAATTGTTGCTTCCGATAAATTGCGATCGATCAGAACTGCCTTATATTTAAGTACTAAGGCTGTGGCGTTGAATCGAGAAAGTTGGAGGAATTCGGCAATCAAATTGCGATCTGGTTCAACTCCTGCCATCGTGACGAAGAAATCTTTTAAATCTTTAGCATAGGCGCGACGAGTATTTTCGCTGCGCTTATTTGCCAATAAATTTCCCAAAATATCTTCTTGGGGTTGAATGTTGAAACTCGATTTAGGGGCTGTCAGCCGACTTAATTGGCTCATGGTTACGATAATGCGCCTTTCCGCAACCTACTATAACCTCCATATATCAATATGTCTAGAGTTTTCAACTATTTTGGCTGAAAGCGGATTTGTTGCAGCGATCGCACGCTACTAATAACTTCAAAGTCGCGATCGTCATGAATTAAAGTTAATGCATGGTCTATAGCTAATTGAGCAATACAGCAGTTAATCGGACTACACACGGTTAATCCTTGTCTGCGTAATTCAAAGTATATACGTGCGGCAGCTTGCCAAGATTCAGCATCTAATTCAACATAATCTTGGGCTTGCAAGTAGCTGTGTAATAATCTCCACTCGCGGTCGTCTCGACATCCTTGTAACAGTTCTAACTGGCTGAAACGAGTTAGAATCACATCGCGATCGCTAATGATTGATTGAAGTTGCTGGCGTACAAGTCCTGTTTTATCTCGAAATACACTTACCCAAACAGATGTATCAATCAGCAGCATGGCGATTTGTTCTGAGTGCTTTGGGATCGTAATCGTCGTAAAACTCAATTTTTCCAGCCAAATCGAGTAGATTTTTCTTTTTCTGAGAGCGAATTAATTCTTGCAACGCTAGATGCAAAAGTTCCTTTTTAGTACGGACGTTGGTAAGTCGAAAGGCTTCTTCAACTAATGTATCGTCAAGCTCGATATTTGTTCGCATTTTTATGTGTATACTGTGTTTATCTAAGTGTATTATACACAAAAAATCCGGTTTTCTCTACAAGAAGATCGGTTGAATTCGGAGTAAGACTTCTTCTAGTAGGGAAATAGGACATTCACCTAAAAACTCTGCATTTCTGATGCGATAATCTAGCGATCGCAATTGGTCGCACATGATGACTCCAGTTACAGCTAAACCTTCTGGAATCGCAATATAAAAAGGATTTTTCCGTCTAGTATTACTGATGGGACAAACGAACGCAAAACCACGCTTGCGGTTAAAAGCTGTATGGCTAACAACTAAAGCAGGTCTTCTACCCATTTGTTCGCGTCCAGATTGCGGTTCAAAATTCAGCCAAATGAAAGTACCTCGCGCTGGAACTTCTACCACGCTTCTTCACCCATAGGTTTACCCCAGTCGATTTCTGGTTCGGGTTCCATCTCTTGAGAAAGCAATTCCTCTAAGGTGTATTTGCGCTTGTGTACGACCTCAACAATCAATCTACCTTTTTCAACGCGACACTCAACTTCATCATTTGGATGCAGAGATAATTCTTCTACAATATGTCTGGGTATCCTCAATCCCAGCGAATTTCCCCATTTACCGATTGAACTTCGCATTGTCTTATAGCTATACTTTGGATATACAAAGTATATCAATATTGAATTACAATTTAAGATCGAAATAGAAAACAATTTGTATGTTTGCCCAATTTCTTCCCCAGCTTGTCACGCAACTCACTGAAGCGACATCGATCGCATTAGCTCAGAATATACAGCAACAGGCGATCGCCACTCCATTATCTCCAGAAGCGATCGCAACCACATACGTCAGACAAGGTAGTGGAGAAATCCCCATATTATTAATTCACGGTTTTGATAGTTCCGTGTTAGAGTTTCGTCGATTATTACCACTATTAGCAGCTCATCACGAAACTTGGGCAGTAGATTTATTCGGTTTTGGGTTTACCGACAGAGTTGCAGGAGTTAAGATTACTCCCGATACGATTAAGACTCATCTATATTATTTCTGGAAAACTCTGATTCAAAAGCCTGTAATTTTAGTAGGTGCGTCGATGGAAGGCGCAGCAGCCATAGATTTCACGCTGACATATCCAGATGCGGTGCAAAAGTTAGTCTTAATTGATAGTGCTGGAGTAGCTGGTGGTTCGGTGATGAGTAAATATATGTTTCCACCACTAGATCGTTTAGCGACTGAGTTTTTAAAAAATCCTAGAATCCGTCATAGTATTAGTCGTGCTGCTTATAAAAATAAGACACTTGCTTCCATTGACGCTCAAGTCTGTGCCGCACTACATTTAGAATGTTCTCAGTGGAGTCAGGCGTTAATTGCTTTTACCAAGAGTGGTGGATATAGTTCCTTTAAAAACAGACTTAACCAAATCCAACCACCAACACTAATTTTATGGGGAAAAGACGATCGGATCTTGGGTACTACCGATGCTTATAGATTTAAACGCGCGATCGCCCAAAGTCAACTGATTTGGATTCAAGATTGCGGACACGTTCCTCATCTAGAACAGCCACAAATGACAGCACAACACATTTTAGAATTTGTCGATTCTACTCTACCGTGTGACCAGTAGCCGTAATAGCTTGTTTAATGGACTCTTCAGACTGTGCGCCTTCCACTTTAACAGTCTTAGCCGAGACATCCACATCAACTTGAGCATCTGCATCCACAGATTTAACCGCTTTGGTAATTGTTTCTGCACAGCCATCACAGACAATACTCGGAACCTTCAGTTGTAGTGACATAACTATAAAACTGAATTCTACTCAAGTTTAGAGTATCAGATTTATGCTTCAAGTTGAATATATAGGTATAAATCTCAATTTCTGGGTATAAGCAGGACGTACTCTAGTAGAGCGATCGCTTGAAATTTGATAATTCTCACCACTGCTCAATTTCTACACAAATCGTTCGACAATAATTTCGTCTAGATAGATTCGATCGATCTTGGCATGTCTTTTTGCCGTACCGACAATCTGAAAACCTTGGTTGAGATATGTCGTTAAAGCTGCTGTGTTATCTGCACGAATGAATGTGAATATTTTCTCATATCCCTTCAGGCGTGAAGCCTCAAACATGACTGCAAATAGCTTTCTAGTATGACAGATCCACATAAGTTCCTAGTACACCTACATGGTCGAAAGCATGGGTGTATGTAGCAAACGGTTCCATACTTTAAAACCCTACCACCTGGCGATCGCATATCGCTACATCAGATTTTCTCCTCGCACTTTAGGTTTTGGGTATTTTATTTGCTATTTAGGTATGCATTTGATGTATTTGCTCTACAACAACGCAAAGCATCGTATCCAAGCGCGATCGCTTGCGTTATACTTGTATAACAAACAGGAGTACAAATATGGGACTAATAGCTGTCAGACTAGACGCAGAAACCGAGGCGCGGCTAGCTGAGATTGTGGCGCACGAACAAGCAGATAGAAGCGAGACAATAAGGAGAATCATCAATCAGAAGTGGTTGAGTCTGCAAGCTGGTAAGCAAACACTAGCAGAACGCATGGGAAGAGAACCCCACTTATTTGATGGAGTGCCAGATTTGTCAGAACGGAAAGCGCGTAAACGCTATATTGCCAAACGATTGCTGGAAGAAAATCCAGAATGAGCTATTATCCGATTTTTCTGGTAGATACGGGTATACTTGTCGCTTTCTTTAATCGGAACGATCGCTATCATGCTCAAGTCTATCCATTCATGATGAACTCTACCAGTATCATGTTGACAACGGTAGCTTGCATCACGGAATCTCTACACTTACTACCGCGAAATCCACTGGTGCAAAACGATCTATTGCTTATGGTGGCACAAGAAATAATTGAGATCGAACACCTGCAACCAAACGATTTCACCCGTATCGTAGAATTAAATCTTCAGTATGCCGATCTGAAGCCAGACTTTGCCGATCTTGCTTTGGTGACTATATCAGAAAGATTGGATATCAGCGCGATCGCCGCATTAGACGCAGATTTCGACATCTACAGACGCTACCGCAAGCAACCGTTCGATCGCGTCTTTCGTCCCAGTTAATTTTGGGTATTAATTCCGCATATTGGGTATAAATAAAAAAGTCAAAAGTCTTGAATTCCGAATTCCGAATTCCGAATTTTCCCCCTACTCTCTGTTTCTTGTGAAACTGAAATACTACCACCAACAACCAGCTTGCTTTCCCAGCAACTACCTCAACGACTTATGGGGAGAAATTCAAGCGTGTCCCTACTTTACTACCAACAATCTCAACCGTGACTTTGTAGGAACCAAAGGATTTTCTGTAGTATTTCAACGTGCTGGAATAGCAGAAGTAGAACAAAAATTTCCTTACTTCAAACCATATCTCAATCTAGCCTTGCGATCGGATTGTAATGCCTTTTACCTCAATCCCTTACTCCTAACTGCAGGCTCCCGTGTCGATCCGCATATCGATCGCTCCTTACGTTCCTATTGTAAAATCATCGAACCACCCACAATCGTCAGCGTCCTTTACGTGCAACTACCACCAGATATGCAAGGAGGAGAATTGATACTGCGCTGCGATAAGCGTCAAGTCGGACAGATTAAACCACAAGCTAATACATTAGTATACTTTCAGGGCAATTTGACCCATTCCGTCAATCCCGTACAAACCCCAGGAAAGCGCCTCAGCTTAGTTTGCGAACAGTATAATTTGAGCGAGTCCGAACTGCGGGAAATTCCAAAGTTTATTGTCGAGTCAAGAGTGAATCAGTCTTCAAAGAAAAAAAAGTAGTTTTGGGTATGCTGATTGTTGCTTGGGTATAAACGTGGGATCGAGCGTCATTGATAAGCGATCGCCTCGGAGTATAACTGGGTAAAATTTTCACAATTTGGGCATCAAATCGATCTACTCTAGTCGAGTTGACATATCTCTTCTTATTGCCATTAGTCTTGAGCGTCTTCAATAGTTTCAATGACTGCTAAACCAATTTTAGAAGCTGCAAGTAATAGCACCACTGAGATTAGATAAGCTACTACTAAAATCTGAAGTGCAGTTTCAAAGAAAATGTATGAATTCATGAAAAATCCTCCTAAATATTAGGATTATATGGCTATACTTTTACCGTATTCCTCTACTAAATTGCATATAAATTTGAAGCGAGTATTTACAACTTGCTTGAAAACAAAAAGATAGGAAACAAAGTTATAGAGCTGGAACTTTGATTTCACATTCGACTACAATTTAACTTAAAAAAAGTGACAGAACTGGAACAAAAAAGTAACAAAACTAGGAAAGTTGCGATCGCCCGCCACCAATCCTCAATTATCCAAATAACATGCGGCAAAAATCTAGAGCCACTGATAAATCGCTAGTTTGCTGCGGATATTCAATATTTGGGCGAGCGATCGCAATTAAATCGATCCCTAATTCAGCAGCCACAGTCCGCTTCACATCCTCTCCTCCAGGCGCACCAGAAGCTTTAGTCACCACTACAGAAATATTCCATTGTCGCCACAAAGCCGCCTCCAAAGCTGCCGAAATTGGTGGACGCAGACAAATTAAGCGATCGTTAGCAAACCCAGCCTTCAAAGCAGATTCTAATGCGATCGCACTAGGTAAAATACGGGCAAATAAAGTCGCCTTATCCTGCCAAGCTTGAAACAAATGCAAAGGACGATAACCAATAGTTAGTAACACCCTTTGTCCCTGTAAGTAGTCCCCCGACAGCAAAGATTCAAAACTATCTATTCGTTCCTCTGCTCCCTGCTCCCAGCCCGTCCCTGCTCCCTTTAAAACAGGACGCTCGTACCGCAAATAAGGAATTCCCAACTTTTGACAAACTGCGATCGCACTTTGAGAAATTTCCACAGCATAGGGGTGTGATGCATCCAACACACCAACCACCTGCTGTTGCACGAACGCTTCAATCTCCAAACAGGTAAAACGCCCCACCCGTACTTGCAGACAAGCCGCATCGGGGTAGAGCGCGCGAGCTGATTCCGTTGTGACAGAAATTATACACGGCAAATTAGCCCGTGCGATCGCCTCAGCCAATTGAGCGCTTTCCTGCGTTCCACCAATGAGCCACAGAGGAGTGAGGAGTGACGAGGAGCCAGTGCGCTCTTGCGGTTCCTCGACTTGAAACATCTGGCGTTGAGGAGTGAGGGAAATTTTAGACTTTAGATTTCGGATTTGAGAGTGAATCTCTCCCTTATCCCCCTTGTCTTCCTTGTCCCCCTTCTGTCTCCTTTCCATCATCCCTTCAGCGCTCTTCTAAAATTCTGGCGATAAGACTTATTTGCCACGATCAAAGCAGGCCACAGTAGAGATAATCTTAGCCTGTTAGTAAAAGAGCGAGAGAAATTTGTGCGGTGAAATCCAGTCCAGAACTTCCAAACACCACCGCCATAAGCTAAGACTAATAACAAAGTAATTAAACTACTCATTCCGCATCTACCTCTACAGTTATCAGTTATCAGTTATCAGTGACCAGTGACCAGCGATCGGTAATTTCTCCTCTGCTTGCCTTGTCTCCCTTGTCTCCCTTGTCTCCCTTGTCTCCCTTGTCTCCCTTGTCTCCCTTGTCTCCCTTGTCTCCCTTGTCTCCCCCCTCTCCCTTGTCCTCACACCCCACGCCCTACACTCCACACCTTCTCCCAGTTTAGCTGACACAATTGATACCGCTTCTAGCGCTATTGCAGTTGCTTGAATGCCCGTAGCATGATTAGTTGGAAAGCGTGGTAGGTAGAATCCATCGAGTTTGTTGGTGGGATGTAACCTGTGGGAGTGCCGCAAGTGGGAGAGACATAGGAAACTAGATAAAGACTAGCGTTGCTCAAAGTGTTGGCTTTACACCACTAATGGGTGGAACATCTAAGGAGGAATTATGCGCGCAGTACTGATGGCTGGAGGATCTGGAACGCGGCTTCGACCGCTGACTTGCGATCTTCCTAAACCGATGGTTCCAGTGCTGAATCGACCGATCGCAGAACATATTATTAATCTGCTCAAACGGCATCAGATTACAGAAGTGATTGCCACTCTACACTACTTACCTGACGTAATGCGCGACTACTTTCAAGATGGTAGCGACTTTGGCGTACAGATGACTTATGCCGTTGAGGAAGATCAGCCGCTAGGAACGGCAGGCTGCGTCAAAAATATCGCAGAATTGCTCGATCGCACGTTTTTAGTGATTAGCGGTGACAGCATCACAGATTTTGACCTCACCGCAGCCATAGAATTTCACAAACAGAAAAAATCGAAAGCCACTGTAGTTTTAACCCGCGTTCCCAACCCAATTGAATTTGGTGTAGTAATTACAGATGAATCGCAACGCATCCGCCGCTTTTTAGAGAAACCTTCTTCTAGCGAAATTTTTTCCGACACGGTAAATACTGGTACTTATATTTTGGAACCAGAAGTATTGGAATATCTGCCAGAAAATCAAGAAAGTGACTTTTCTAAAGAATTATTTCCCTTATTATTGGAAAAAGACGAGCCAATGTATGGTTACATTGCTCAAGGCTACTGGTGCGATGTCGGTCACTTAGATGCCTATCGAGAAAGTCAGTACGACGCACTCGATCGCAAAGTCAAACTCGACTATGCCTACGAAGAGCGGTCTTCAGGAATCTGGATAGGACAAAATACTCACATCGATCCGACTGCCAGCCTAGAAGCCCCTTGTTTAATCGGTGATAATTGCCGCATTGGAGCCAGAGTTCAAATTTCTGCGGGTACGGTCATTGGCGACAACGTTACCGTTGGCGCTGATGCCAACCTGAAGCGCCCGATTGTCTGGAATGGAGCGCTGATTGGAGATGAGGCGCACTTGAGAGCCTGCGTTATTTCTCGCGGTACGCGGGTAGACCGTCGCGCCCACGTCCTTGAAGGCGCGGTAGTAGGCTCTCTCTCTACCGTGGGAGAAGAAGCCCTGATCAGTTCCAGCGTCAGAGTTTGGCCCAGCAAGCAAATTGAATCGGGCGCAACGCTAAATATTAACTTAATTTGGGGTCACACCGCTCAGCGCAATCTCTTCGGTCAGCGAGGCGTGACGGGATTGGCAAATATTGACATTACACCCGAATTTGCCGTCAAACTGGGAGCCGCCTATGGTTCGACATTAAAACCAGGGGCGCAGGTAACGGTTTCCCGCGACCAGCGCAGTATTTCTCGCATGGTCACGCGATCGCTAATTGCAGGATTGATGTCGGTCGGGATCAACATTCAAAACCTCGATGCGACTGCAATTCCAATGGCGCGAACTGTAATCTCAACAATGGGAGTGTCTGGAGGCATTCACGTAAGAGTGCATCCCGATCGCCCAGATTACATTTTGATTGAATTTATCGACCCCAAAGGCATCAATATTTCTAAAGCTCTAGAAAAGAAAATTGAAGGAGCTTATTTCAAAGAAGACCTGCGGCGCGTACAAATTCACGAAATCGGTAATGTCGTCTATCCGACCCAAATGGTATCTACCTACTGCACTGCCTTTGAAAAGCACCTCAATGTCGAAGCGGTTCACCACAGCAACTCTAAAGTCGTGATCGACTACTCTTATGCGGTGACTGGGGCAGTCCTGCCGCAAATGCTAGCTAAATTTGGCTGCGATGCAGTGGTGTTAAATGCTAGCCTCAAACCAACCGCCGTCAGTGCCGTAGAGAAAGAAGCATTACTGATGCAACTCGGTCACGTCGTCGAAGCACTCAAAGCTAATTTCGGCGTGCAGGTATCGGCGAATGGCGAACAAATGACCTTAGTAGATGAAGCAGGTATCCCAATTCGGGGTGAAATGCTGACGGCTTTGATGGTCAACATGATGCTGACAGCACACCCCAGAGGCACTGTCGTCGTACCCGTTCACGTTTCTAGTGCTGTCGAGCAAATTGCCCGTCGCCACGATGCGAAAATCATTCGTACCAAGGCAAACCCCACCGCCTTAATGGAAGAATGCCGTCGCACGCCAAATGTAGTTTTAGGCGGAAGTGGAGAAACAGGCTTTATTTTCCCGCAATTGCATCCAGGGTTCGACGGGATGTTCTGCATTGCCAAGCTAATCGAAATGCTGACCATTCAAGAGCGATCGCTTGCCGCTATTCGCACCGAACTCCCCCGCGTCTACCACAAATCTTATACAGTCCGGTGTCCTTGGACGGTCAAGGGAGCTTTGATGCGCCATCTCGTCGAAACCCATCCAGCAGAAAGACTCGAACTGACCGACGGTGTAAAGATTCTCGATCGCCATGAAGATAATTGGATTTTGATCTTGCCAGATGCAGGGGAACCAGTGGTACATTTGTTCGCAAATAGTAACGATCGAGATTGGATAGATGAATCCCTGCGGGAATACCGCCACCGCGTTCAAGAGTTCGTGGAACAAGAACAAGGAGTGGAGCCATCCGTCTCATCTCTTGAAGGACTAGAGGCAAGATAGGGATGAAGTATAAAGGAGAAGTGAGTTGAAAGTAGACGGTTAACCGTCTACTTTCAACCACCAATAACGACTCCCTACACCCTACACAAAGGAGACGAAGACATGAACAGCTGTATTTTGATGGCAGAAATTAAAGAAGAGCCGCAACTACGTCACGTCAATAACGACAACCTGCTGGCGATCGCCGAAATGATGGTTAGTATTCCTGGGCTACGGGCAGAAGACCCCCCAGCGACTCTAAGAGTTGTCGGTTGGGGCAAAATGGCAGACGAAATTCAGCAAAACTACCACAAAGGCGATCGCGTCATTATTGAAGGTCGTTTAGGTATGAATACTGTAGAGCGACAAGAGGGCTTTAAAGAGAAACGCGCTGAATTAACCGCACAACGCATTCACAGGCTGGATGGTGTTAACCTCATGTCTTCCGCCACCGAACGGGAAGAAACAAGTAGCTACACCCCACCAGCGCCCCAGCCGCGTGCTTCAGCGCCAGTCGAAAGACAACCCACCCCTGTCGCCGTAGCCGCACCTCAAGAGTCACCCAAAGCGCCTGTAGAAGTCGATGAGGATGATATTCCGTTTTAACTGGTAATGGGTAATGGGTAATGGGGAGGTCAAAAGGCAAAAGTTAAAAGTCAAAAACTAGGAGTCAGGAGCCAGAAGAATTCAAACATTCACGAGTTATTTCTCTCGTCTCTCGCCTCTTGCTTAACTCACCAACTACCAATTACCAATTACCAACTACCAAGCGGTGCTGTTAAGATCCAGTTAATTTATCGATCGCCCCGCTAACTCCTATGAGTGATGTCCTCACAGTTCGCGATTTACACGTAGAGTTTGCTACAGATGACAATAGACTCATTAAAGCTGTTAACGGCATTTCGTTTGAACTGAAGCGGGGGCAAACCCTGGGAATTGTAGGGGAATCGGGTTCGGGAAAATCAGTCACGTCCTTGGCGATGATGGGACTGATTCCGACTCCTGGGAAGGTGACGGGGGGACAAATCAAATTTTGGGCAGCAGACGGGCAGGCAGTAGATTTATTGCAACTATCTCCTGCCCAGATGCAGAAATATCGGGGCGATCGCTTGGCAATGGTGTTTCAAGAGCCGATGAGCGCCCTCAACCCAGTCTTTACAATTGGGTTTCAATTAACTGAAGCCATTCGCTTGCATCAAAACGTATCTCAAGCTGAAGCCCGTCGTCAAGCCACGGCACGGTTGCAGGAAGTCAAACTTTTACCCAGTGACGAAGAGTTACAACAGAAATATTTCGCCACCGTCAAGCAGCCAAATGCATCGTCAAGGGAAATTCAAACCTGGGTCAACCAACAAAAACTCGCCATACTCGATCGCTATCCCCACGAGCTATCAGGAGGGCAATTACAGCGGGTGACAATTGCAATGGCAATTTCCTGCAATCCCGCCATTTTGATTGCTGACGAGCCTACCACAGCCCTAGACGTGACCGTACAAGCGACGATTATGGACTTGTTGCGGGAATTGCGCGATCGCCGTCAGATGTCGATGATGTTTATTACCCACGACTTGGGATTGGTGGCAGAAATTGCCGATGCGATCGCGGTGATGTACAAGGGGAAAATTGTCGAGTACGGTGCAGTAGAGCAGATTTTCTCCCAACCCCAACACCCTTACACGAAAGGCTTATTAGCCTGTCGTCCGGCGCTAGATTCCCGACCGCAAAAACTCCTGACAGTTGCCGACTTCATGACTGTGAGGGAAACCCCTACAGGAGAATTGGAAATTGAGTCAAAACAACCGCATTATCCCGCTTTAATTCCATCAGAAGCCACTCACCAACGGGTAGAGCAATTACAACAACAGCCACCTCTGTTAGAAGTCAAAAATCTTCAAGTTGGCTTTCCCATCCGGGGAGGGTTCGGTCGAGCAAAGCGCTATTTCATGGCAGTAAATAACGTTGAGTTTCAAGTTTATCCAGGGGAAACTTTGGGATTAGTCGGTGAATCTGGTTGCGGCAAAACAACTTTGGGGAGAACGATTTTACGGTTGATTCAACCGATGGGCGGGAAAATCTTTTTTGCTGGCAAAGATGTCACCACACTTAAAGGCGAACAGTTACAGCGACTCCGCCGCGAAATGCAAATCGTGTTTCAAAATCCATATAGTTCTCTCGATCCTCGGATGAAGATTGGCGATGCAGTGATGGAACCAATGTGGATTCATGGCACGAGTAAGACAACGAGACAGCGACGAGAAAGAGCCGCAGAATTTTTAGCTAAAGTTGGGATAGAACCTAAATTGATGAACCGCTATCCTCATGAATTTTCTGGCGGACAACGGCAGCGAATTTGTATTGCTAGAGCGCTAGCTCTTTATCCTGAAGTTAAATTTATTATCTGCGATGAATCTGTTTCCTCATTAGATGTGTCGGTACAAGCACAGGTACTCAATCTTTTAAAAGAATTACAACAAGAATTAAAGCTCACTTATATATTTATTTCTCACGATTTGAGCGTGGTAAAATTCATGAGCGATCGCATTTTGGTGATGAATCAGGGACAACTTGTCGAACAGGGAAGTGCAGAAACAATTTATTCCCAACCGCAACAAGAATACACGCGCAAATTAATCGCTTCGATCCCTACGGGTTCGCCAGAAAGAATTCACCAACGCCAGCAACATATATCAGCGATCAGGGAGCAGTGACCAGTTATCAGTAATGTTTATCTAGTTATTAGTAGGGTGGGCAATGCCCACCTTAATTAATGCATTAAAATCTTTTTTTGAAAGTAGGAAAGACAGCAAACCCTGAAAGATCGGGAGATCGATATCTGAAATCGGTAATTTTTGACTGGTAACAACATAAAAGTAGCTGTTCTCGCTTTTGAGTTCCCGCGATCGCTAGCGAGTTAGTCAAGCTTAAGATATTTTACAGTAGTAGCATGAAGACACCAGCGATCGCCCCCCAAAACAGACTCCCAAAGAGAATTCCAAACAAAACTCCCCGAGTCGCGTAGGGATAGCAATCGATTTCAGCGCGATCGATGAGACATTCACCGATGTGGCATTCAGATGTTTGCTCGGATAAGGTGGGATTTAAGGTAATTTCGCTCAGCATTACGTAACTCCAAGCCGAAATAATTTTTATTATTCGTTAGCCAAGTTCTAAGATTCAGCTATAACGTAAGCATAGGCAACGAATGTGACTAATTTGTGAAACTTAAATGCGATCGAGATCGAAACGATGCGTATTTTAGTAGTCGAGGATAACGAACTGATTGCGGAGACATTAGCAGACGTGCTGCAAGACCAGCATTATGTCGTAGATATTGCCCTCGATGGAGAAGCTGGTTGGCAACAGGCGGAGGCTTTCGACTACGACTTGATTTTGCTAGATCTGATGCTACCTAAGCTCGATGGCATTAGTCTCTGCAAGCGTCTGCGTAGTTCTGGTTATGGAAAACCAATTTTGATGCTGACAGCACGGGACTCCTCTGCTGATAAGATTGTCGGTTTGGATAGTGGGGCTGATGATTACGTCATTAAACCTTTTGATGTCAACGAATTAGCAGCCCGCATCCGCGCCTTGTTACGTCGAGATAGTCCGGGGCGACAACCGATTCTCAGTTGGGGAGAGTTAAAGTTAGACCCCAGCACCTTAGCTGTCACCTATGGCTCCCAAGCAGTTAATGTCACCTCCAAAGAATATCAAATGCTGGAATTGTTTTTGCGCAATCGCCAGCGGATCTTCAGCCAAGCTGAGCTTTTGGATCGCCTCTGGGCATTAGAAGATTCGCCGAATGAAGAAGTCGTGAGGGCGCACATTAAGCGCCTGCGCCACAAGCTGACAAACGTAGGAGTCCCGAAAGACGCAATCCAAACAGTCCACGGCTTGGGTTATCGCCTCAAGGAGCGATCGTGAATTCAAAAGCTCTTAGATACCGCTTGTTTGGCACGTATTTGGCAATTATGGCAGTGCTATTAGGTGCGTTTGCGGGAGTGACCTATTGGTTATTTGCTCGCAGTCTCTACTGGGATTTAGACCAGCAACTGACGGCTATGGCAAGAATTGCAGCCTTGAGTCTAGGCAAGCAGAAGCATCCTCAGATCGATTTGAATGATGATATTTGGGATGATTTAGAAATTCGCGGTGTGACATTGGAATGGTTCGATGCTAATGGTAAACCCTTGGCAACACAGGGAAGGCGTAGATCGTCGCTGCCCCCCCAAGTGTCTGACTCGGTGCAGCAAATTGGGCAGTTACGCCAGTTAACGATCGCCGTTCGTAGTCCTGACATTCAAAGAGCAGGACAATTGCAGGGCTATGTTCGAGTCAGTAAATCTCTCAGAACAGTGGATGAGTTGCTGGAAAAGTGGCGCTGGCGGTTGAGTCTCGGTCTGCTTACAGAACTGGGATTGTGTGGATTGGGTGGATATTGGCTGACGCGCCAAACAGTGCAACCGATCGAACAAAGTCTGATGCGAGTCAAATGGTTTACTGCCAACGCTTCTCACGAACTAAGAAGCCCTTTGACAGTGATTAAAAGTAATATCGGTTTGATTTTAAATCATCCAGAGCGAATTCATGCTGCGGATAAAAAAAGAATAGCAGCGATCGCCTGGGCTGCCGACCAAATGACAAACCTGATTGAGGATTTGCTCTTTCTCGCCCGCTCCGACCAAACTCAACAGATACCCCACTCAGCAAAAGCCCCTTTAGATCTGGAGCCAACATTAAAAAGTTTAGTAGAGTCCTTTGAACCCCAAGCTCAAGCAAAAGAAATTCTCCTAACATCAGATTTAACTTCAGGGCTATATGTATTGGGAGACATCGCTCATATCAATCGACTATTCTCTAACTTAATTGGCAATGCAATTCAATACACCCCAAAGGGCGGGCGAATTTGGGTAACAGCGCGGACTCAAGGCACGCAGATTCAAGTTGACGTTCGAGATACTGGAATTGGCATTGCGACAGAAGATAGGGATCGAATTTTCGATCCCTTTTGGCAGGCAGATGAGGCTCGCTCCTATCATTCAAGCGGCTATGGCTTGGGTTTAGCTATCGCCAAGACAATTACAACTCAGCACTCAGGCAAGATTTATGTCAACAGCGAACTGGGGCAGGGAACGACTTTCACAGTCGTTTTCCCCCTGTCATTCTCAGTGATGTCTTAGCGCAATACCTCAATTGCCCTATTTGGTAACTCCGATTGTGTCGTTTTGACCGGAAAGCGAAAGACAGCAACGATCGCTCTCATCGTAAACACAAACATTGTCAACGCACCGATCGCAAAAATAATATCACCTGGAATCCGCAACCATACAGTCCATCGCATCCACGGGCTACTAATCACCTCAGCACTACGAGCATACCAAGTGCCGTGTTCGATCGACTGCGCCAATTGGTAGAAGCCATTGGGAATTAGTCCTAAAACTAGCATTCCAACTAAACCGCCATTAATCGTCCAGAAGCTAAAACGCAAGAGCCGCTCGTTCCAAGCCTGTTCTGGCACAAATTCCCGCAAGGCAAACAACATCAGCGCTAGAGCTAAACAACCATACACGCCAAACAAAGCAGAATGGGCGTGAATTGGAGTCGTGTTCAGTCCTTGAGAGTAATACAAGACAATCGGAGGGTTAATTAAAAAGCCAAACACTCCCGCACCGATTAAATTCCAGAAACAGGTGGCAATGAAAAAGCGCAGGGGCCAACGGTAAAACCCTTCTGCTTCCTGAGATAGTCTCAGAGTTTTTAAGACTTCAAAGCCAATCAGTGTCAGGGGTACGACTTCCAGCGCCGAAAATACCGCTCCCATCGCGGCAATAAATGTCGGCGTACCGGAGAAGTATAGGTGGTGTAATGTACCGATTACCCCACTGCCTAAATAGAGAATCGTGGTGAGATAGGTGGCGCGTAATGCCGAGGATTTCTTGAGGAATCCCAGTTCGCTACACAAATAGGCAATTACCACTGTCGCAAACACCTCGAAGAAACCTTCCACCCATAAGTGAATCACCCACCAGCGCCAATACTCTGCAATGCTCAGGGATGTGTGGTTGGTGTAGGCTAACCCCACCGAATAAAACAGAGGAATCGTAATTGCACTGTAGAGGAAAAAGTGACTTAACCCCGTCGGAGTTTTTTCCTGTTTCAGGGCAGGCTTGAAGGCACGGTACAGCAGCCACAACCAAAAGACCATGCTGCCAATCAACAGCAGTTGCCAAACTCGCCCTAATTCAATGTACTCGTAGCCCTGATGTCCCCAAAGGAAGCTATCTTTTACGTCCAGCACCCCTGTCACGGCTTGCCAAGTGCCAACGATCGAGCCGACCACTACGATCGCCAACGCTCCCAGCAGAACGGTATTGCCCAAGGCTTGATGCTTGGGTTCGTGTTGACCGAACCGAGGCGCAAAATACAATCCAGCCGCTAACCAACAGGTAGCAATCCAAAACAGAGCGAGTTGCAGATGCCAGGTGCGCGAGGCAGCATAGGGAAGGAATTGCATCAGGGGAATACCGTAAAATCCTTCCCCTTCCACGGCATAGTGCGCGGTAAACATCCCCATTAAAATTTGCACCAGAAACAATGTCATCGCCACGCCAAAAAATAGCGAGGTTACTTTCTGGCTGGGCGTAGGAATGCGGACGGCTGGACGAGCCAGAACGGGCTGGACTTCATCTGTTTCTTCTTGCGTCAGGTAGATAAATAGAAACACGCCAATACCCGCAATCAAAACCACCACAGATAGGATCGACCAGGTGATAAACTGTCCTGGAGCTTGATTACCAATTAGGCGATCGGCGGGCCAATTCGCCGTATAGGAAAAAGGAGCATTGGGGCGATTGGCAGAAGCTGCCCAAGCAGTCCAGGCAAAGAAGCCAGTGACATTGCGAATTTGGGTATCGTCTTTGAACCAGCCATCAGGAATAGAGTGGATGGCAGAACCATGCGCTAAAAGTGGCTGATAATCTTGAAAAACTTGTTTCAAGCCTTGAGTTTGAGCATCCGTCAGGAGTAGCGTGCGGGTTTGGGGATCGTAGCGGTTGGTCTTGAACTGCTCGCTTACCCTTGCTGCCAAACTGGCTCTTTCGGGAGCGGGTAAAGCATCCAAGTCTGCTTGAGAAAAATCTGGCTGACTGTTATAGAGAACGCCAGCAGTGCTTAATCCCCAGCGATGCAGCACGTCAGCCGTCCAATCGGGCGCGAGATAGCTGCCATGTCCCCAAATACTGCCAATGTGTTGCCCGCCGCGAGCTAGATAGATTTCTTGTCCCGCTTGGATCTCGGCTCGTGTCAGGATAATTTCTTGCTGCGGGGATTGCACCACATCGGGGACGGGTGGGGCATTTTTCCAGATCGCTGCTCCGGCAGCTAGCAAAGTCGTAAAGGCAATGATGCAGATGAGTACTAACCAGGCAGGTAGGCTGAGCGATCGCCCTCCAGTTGCGGCGCGATCGCCATTCACCGATATAGAATCAGTCATTGCCGCACCTCCAAATAAAGATAAAAGAATGCCGATCGCAAATCGAATCGTGCAAGTCGAACTCAGTTCAACCCACATTCGCACTCGCAACCTTCATCTTGGTCGTACTTTTAGTTTGACAAACTTGCTCGCTAGTATCTCTGAGCTAGCTCATAGTTCGATCCTTGGATGAGACAAATCACATCAAATTGAGCGGATTGACATCGATAGTCAAACTCACATTATGAGGACAAAGCGATCGCACCTGTTTCTACTTCAGTTGTTATTATTCTTGAGTCCTTGCAACCGCGATCAGATTGGTTTTTGTATCTGCTTGAAGTTCAATAGGATGCTCGTGAACAAATTCATCAAACAGCTGGAAAAACTGTTCTAGGGCAGCACGATCGTCCTGAGAGAAAAACATTACAATCCGATCCCAGGTTTGATTGGAAGTTAGATTAAATTTTTGCTGAATCCAAATTGGAAATTCTGCAAATCGCTGTTCTTGTGAAGTTTGAGGAATTCCTAGTTGGCGACGAGCAAAGCAGTAGCCTGCCAGAAAAGTGCGGAGATTGGACACGGAAGCTTGTCCCAAATACATAGCAGGACGTTTCTGGATATTGCGAATGAGATCGTACAAATCAATCATTTGTTCCTCCAGCTTAAAATGCAGTTTCAGTAATTTGGAAGCTGCCACCTAAGTCCTGAGCGGGACAGTAGAGGTTATCAATCCAGTCTACTTTGGAAATTCCTTCGGGATGGATGTTGTCAAAAATCAGCTCTTGTCCGTCAATTTCAACAGAGATAGCTTCATGTCGTCCGTTGACGGAGATATTTTGTTGGAGGCGTTTGTGATAAATGTTACAGAATGGATCTTCTATACTACCTGTAAAAAGGCTAATCTGTTTGCCAAAAACACGCTGCTCAATGAGGAATTGGCGCAGAGCAATGGCGCAGGGAACACATTCAAAAATCTGGAACTGTTTAGCGATCGCGCTCAGTTGACAATGAAGATTAGCGCTGGTCATGATGCAGTTTGGTCAAGCAGCGATCGTAATGGGTATTGGATGAGAGACATCACATCAAATTGAGCGGATCGACATCAATGGTCAAACTCACATTATTAGGACAAAGCGATCGCACCTGCTGCCAATCGGGTAACACTGGTTGCAGATCGGTCGCAATCTTCAGGAGAATTTGCCAACGGTAACGATTAGCCACTCGCAAAATATTTGCTGGGGCAGGACCCAAAATTTCCCAACTAGGCGTAATGTAATTATTGAGATAGGATGCGATCGCTCCAGCTGTATTTTCTACCGCACTCGCCTCAACACTACTCAAACGCAACAAAATCAATCGTCCGTGAGGCGGATAATTCAACGCCACCCGCTGTTGCAACTCCGCCTCTACAAACCCTTCATATTCATGTTGCCGTACGGCTTGAATCACCGGATGATCGGGAGTATACGTTTGTAGGATCACTCTACCAGGATCGTCACCCCGTCCTGCCCTTCCCGCAACCTGAGTCAGAGTTTGAAAGGCACGTTCTGCGGCTCTGTAGTCGGGTAAATGCAATAACCCATCCGCCGCTACCACACCAATCAGGGTAACTTGAGGCAGATCCAACCCTTTCGTCAGCATTTGCGTCCCAATTAATAAATCTGCTTCTCTGTTGGCAAACTGAGTTAACAGCGTCCGGTGCGCCCCTTTAGTCCGAGTTGTATCGCTATCAAACCGAATAAACTGCAACTGGGGAAACAACCGCGTAATTTCCTGCGCCACCCGTTGCGTCCCGCTGCCAAAAAATTTCAAATAGGGGGAACCGCATTCGGGACAATTACGAGGATGAGATTGACTGTAATTACAGTAATGACACCGCAACAACTGCGGCGCACCTTCTTCCGTATGGTGATAGGACAGCGACACATCGCAAGCAGGACACTCCAGCACGTTACCGCAACTGCGACACGAAACAAACGTGCTGTGTCCCCGTCGATGGATAAATAAAATTCCCTGCTGTCCCCGTGCTTGCAACTGCTGCAAAGCCTCCAACAGCGCCCGGCTGAAAATCGAGCGATTGCCCTCCTGAATCTCCTGACGCATATCCACCACTTCTACAGGTGGGAGAGGGCGGGATTGGATGCGTTCTGGTAAGGAGAGGTAATGGGTAGTTGGTAGTTGGTAATTGGTAATTGGTAATTGGTAATTGGTAGTGGTGCGCTCAGGAATGGGGTGTGGGGTGTGGGGTGTGGGGTGTAGGGTGTAGGGTGTAGGGTGTGGAGATTTTAAATTTCTTTCTCCCTCAGTTCCCTCAGCTCCCTCAGCTCCCTCAGCTCTCTTATTCCCCCTGCTCCCAGCTCGTCCCTGCTCCCTACTAATCACCCAACTTTCCAAAGAAGGGGTTGCAGAACCCAACACTAAGGGACAGTTTTCTAATTCAGCGCGCCACTGGGCGACGGTACGGGCGTGGTAGGTGGGGATGGGGGAGTCTTGCTTAAAGCTGCTGTCGTGTTCCTCGTCTAAAATAATTAAGCCAAGACGGGGTAAGGGGGCAAAAATAGCAGAACGAGTACCAATGACAACTTGGGGTTCTCCTAAGAGCATTTGTCGCCAGGTATCGTATCTTTCTCCATCTGAGAGGGCGCTATGGTAAACGCATACTTTGCTACCGAAGCGGGCGCGGAATCTGTCTGTAAGTTGGGGAGTTAAACCGATTTCCGGTACTAAAACTAAAGCCGATTTGCCTTGACGTAATATGGGCGCGATCGCCTGTAAATAAACTTCAGTTTTACCCGATCCCGTCACTCCATGCAATAAGACGCGATCGCATCCTGCTAATTGAGTAATTGTTTCTACTGCTCGTGACTGAGCTGCTGTCAGCGTTTTTGGCTCGTCTGCTGCTTGCAATACTCCTTGTTCTTGCCGCAGCATTTCCCGTTCTTCAATGACAACATAACCCTTTTGTTCTAATGTTTTGAGGGTGCTAGGACTGGCGTTACACAGTCGTAACAATTCGCTCAACCAAATATCGCCGCCCTGCCGTCGCAACACGTCTAAAATTTCCTGTTGTCGAGACGTAATATCTCGTTCTAATCCCGTACTTACCAATGTCACCGCTTTTTGCAACTTGGGGCGCGTCAGGCGGGGTGGTTCTAGATAACTTTCTACCAACGACAGGCGCAACAATTCTCGCACTCCCCGATAGGCATTTCTAACTTGCCGTTGCAGATAAATAAAGCTGTAGTCTTTATTAGGTTGAGCTTGCAGCAGTGCCAAAATTTCTTTCGCCGCCGGAGTGCAGAACGCATCAACACCAGGCTTAATTTCCCCAACTAGTTTAATCCGACGCTGCGATCGCCCCAATAGTCCGGGTGGCAAGGCAACGCGAATCGCTGCAATCAAGGGAGTGTAGTAATATGCTGCCACTCGATTGAGTAGTTCCCAATAAGCAGGCGGGAAAAAGCCCCGACTCACCACATCTTCAACAGCACGAATTTTGTCTGGCGATAGATCGACGGGAGGATGTTCTACAAATCGTAAGGCGATCGCACCAACTTGATTTGCCCCAAACGGCACGCTGAGGATATCTCCCGGTTGTACCGTCAATTGAGCTGGCAACTTATAAGTATAGACTTCCTGCGTTCCAGGACAATCTACCAAAACTTCCAGCCAACGCTGGTTCGTTTGCGATTGGTAGTATCCTTGTAATTCAGCTACCACAGATCTGCCTGTTAAATTTACCCCGACCATACCTAAATTAGCCTACTCCTACAATTTTATCCTTGGCGCGACCTGTGGTAATCCATATTACAATTTGCCTTCTGAATTCGCAATGAAGGGAGTGGGGAGCAGTTAGTTTTGACTTCTGACTTTCGACTTTTGACTTCCAATAAGTATTTTCTCCCTATTGATAGAGATTTAAACCGTTAATTCTATGCCATCCTAATTTTTAGGAACAAATACTTTAAGAAAATTTAATGAATCAGCTAATTATATGTGTATAATTGGTAACTTTTATTAACAGAGCTAGCCTACATTTAGGAATACTAAACATCTAATTGGCTTGGTATATCTCATAACTTTTGGAGAACCTATTCATTTTTCTGAAATACAGAGCAAATTTTAATAAAAACTTAATAGGTTTGCCATAGAAAAACAGGAAATCTCTAACTATTTACATTGCATTTCAAACGATAATTAGCCTACGATAAGCATGGTTGGAAAATTTAATAAAACTCTCGCTCTCAATTTACAGTGTTTATTGCCGAGCGAACTTGGTGAGAAAAAATACGAATTTGAAAGGTCTTCAAGTCGAGAAAAACTGATAATAAGCTTCTAATCAGAAGATAATTACCCAGACAAGTTTCAAGCCTGAAACTTAATTTTTAATTAAGTAGTCTCCCATCTACCTTGTGCCAGTGTTTATGTACGAAAGAAAGCAGCCGTACCAACACGATCGCTTCCCTACCCCTGAATTCAACAGCGATATAGATATTGCCGAAATAGAGGTAATTACCGCTTTGAATCGAGAAGTCGAATCGGAACCAGAGCAGCTACCCGAGCTAACAACACCCAATATAGAAGAAACAGCGATCGCCTTGACAGAAGGGTGGGAGGCTGACGAACGAGACTTTGATGGGATTGGAGCAGCAAGAGCTTCGGAGTATCAAAAAACTCAGTTTGACGACGCAGTGGGAGCGTTTTTTAAAGAAATGGCGCGTTATCCCCTGCTGAAAGCAGACGAAGAAGTAGAATTGGCGCGTCGAGTTCGGTTTTTAGTTGAAGTTGAAGAAATTCAAAGAGGATTACAAAAGCAACTCAAACGTCAACCAAACCGAGAAGAATTGATAGCGGAGTTAGGAATTTCAGACAAGCAATTAGAACATCAACTGTATTTGGGACGAGTGGCAAAGCGAAAAATGATCCGTTCCAATTTACGCTTAGTAGTTTCTATCGCCAAACGCTATTTAAATCGTGGTTTGCCATTTCTAGATCTGATTCAAGAAGGCGCAATGGGACTCAACCGCGCCACGGAAAAATTCGATCCCGACAAGGGATATAAGTTTTCTACCTATGCCTATTGGTGGATTCGTCAAGCAATTACGCGGGCGATCGCTAATGACGCTAGAACAATTCGGTTACCAATTCACATTGTTGAAAAATTAAATAAACTTAAAAAATATCAACGAGAGTTAAAACAAAAACTCCAACGCAATCCTTCAGAAATTGAATTAGCCGCAGCATTAGAAGTTCCACCAGAACAGCTACGTCAATTACAACAGTTACGGCGCAAAGCTTTATCTCTCAATCATCGAGTCGGGAAAGAGGAAGATACAGAATTAGTCGATCTCTTAGAAGACAACGACGCTCAATCTCCCGAACAACAGATGAGCGAAACCATGATGAGACAGGAAATATGGGATGTTTTAGGCGATGTCCTTACTCCCAGGGAAAAAGACGTAATTTCTCTGCGTTATGGGTTAACGACAAGCGAACCTTGTACCTTAGAGGAAGTCGGTTGTCTGTTCAACCTCTCGCGCGAAAGAGTCAGACAAATCCAAAGTAAAGCCATGCGGAAACTGCGTCGTCCTCACATTGCTAAACGCTTGAAAGGCTGGCTGTTATAATTTTGGTCGCGCAAAGACGCAGAAGCGCAAAGCGTTACTGAGGACTAGTAGCTTGTTGCTAAGCATTGCATACGTGAGATCTCCTTGAGACTCGGATCGCCCGCGAAGATACTCTTCATTTCTTTGCGCCTTTGCGTCTTTGCGCGACATTCTCTTTCAATCGGCTCCAATTGCTACCATTTCTGTAGGGTGCGACACGTGCATTGCACCCTCCAAAGCACGAATTACGAAATATGAACTATAGCGATCGCCTCACTTCGCGCTATGAAATTCAGCAGCAATTGGCAAAAAAAGCCGGACGCAAAACGCTACTAGCGCGAGATTTGAAAACAGAAGCATTAGTTGTTATCAAACTCCTCTCCTTCGGGATAGATTTTGAATGGGAGGCATTGAAATTATTTGAACGGGAAGCAGAAACTTTAAAAGCTTTATCTCATCCCGCTATTCCTAAATATTTAGATTTTTTTGAACTCGATACACCCTACACTAAAGGTTTTGCTCTAGTACAGTCTTATGTAGAAGGGAAATCTATAGAAACAGAACTCAAAGCTGGACGAAGGTTTAGCGAGGCGGAAGTCAAACAATTAGCTAAGTCAGTACTAGAAATTTTGATTTACCTCCACGGACAAAAACCACCAGTCATTCACAGAGATCTGAAACCCAGTAACATTTTGCTTGGGGATCGCATAGAAAAAATATATTTAGTCGATTTCGGTTCCGTACAAACTTTAGCTTCTAAGGAAGGCGGAACTATGACAGTTGTGGGGACATATGGCTATATGCCACCCGAACAATTTGGCGATCGCGCTGTTCCCGCCTCCGATTTATACAGCTTAGGTACAACTTTAATTTACTTGGTTACGGGGATTCATCCTGCCGATCTGCCGCACAAAGACGGCAAAATTCAATTTGAATCAGTGGCAAATTTGAGTCCTGAATTTACCCGCTGGTTGAAGTGGATGATTGAACCAAACTTAGATCGGCGTTTGAGTTCGGCTCGGGAAGCATTAGCAGCTTTAGAACAACCTGTAAATATCGTACCGATAATTTCGCAACCGTTTGGAAGTAAGATTAAATTACATCAAGATGCCAATTCTGTAGAAATTTTACTTCCTAGCAAAGGTTTTAGTCCTGAAATTCTTTCTTTAAGCTTATTTGCGATCGCCTGGAATTCGTTTTTAGTATTTTGGCTAGCCTCGGCTCTCATCACAGCACCGATGGGAATGAATCTTTTCTTCGCCTTATTTTCACTCCCTTTTTTGGGTGCGGGTGCAAGCATGGTCTGGCGGATATTATCAGCTTTATTTGGGAAAGTCCGAATTACTCTAGATCCTCAACAAATAACCCGCAGTTACGAAATGTTCGGCTTTCGATTTAAACAGCCGCGCCATCAACTGCCGAGACAAGAAATTGAAAAACTGGCGATCGCCTCTTTTGGCAATGTTTCTCGTTTGACAATTTGGGCGGGAACCAGAAAATACGAACTGGGTAACGACGGTTCAATCTCTCCCTCAGAAATTGACTGGCTAGCCCAAGAACTCAGTGCATGGCTGGAAATACCAATTACAAAACAGTAGCGACTCATTTCTTAACTACTCCCTGCTCCCTGTTACGAAGTTATCGCACCCCATCTATGATTAATAAGAAAGAAGGTTGACAGGAGAATTATATGTTTGGTCTAGGATGGGCGGAAGTCGGAATCATCTTCATTATTGCAATTCTAATTTTTGGTCCCAAGAAAATTCCCGAATTAGGCAGTTCCCTCGGTAAAACCCTACGTGGCTTTAAAGAAGAACTGAAAAACCCGCAATCGGACGATCCCAATTCTGAAGAGGAATGAGGAAGTCAAAAGTCAAAAGTCAAAACCATATTTTTGCAAATGACCAATGACCAATGACAAATGACTAAATCTGATTCACCGACGACACGATCCCCGTTGCATTATCTTGCGCCGCCACGCTGGGAGGCTGGAGGGAATTATCGCTTAGGGGATTACGGGCTTGAATTAAGCTAATAGCACGGCTGACGCTTTCTGGGAGGATCGCAACCAAACTACCGTTGGAAGCAGTGTCTAAACCTGTATTGATTGCTGTCGTCTCATCTAAAACGATCTCGTAACGACAATCGGACTTGACCTGCATAATTCCCTTGGAAATTAATTCAGCTGCGTCTCCCCTGGGGCGACCTCTGTTATCGTCGTCTTCTTTAATAATGATGCGATCGAAAATTTCTGCTGAAAGCCTACCCAACATAATAAAATCTTCGTCACGGCGATCGCCTGGACCCCCAATAACACCAATTCTTTCTCCTGCCGTCCAGTTGCGAATGAATCCCCCTAATGCCTCATAGCTGTGCGGATTGTGAGCGTAGTCTACCAAGGCATGATATTCACCCAGGTTGAATAAATTCATCCGCCCAGGAGTCTGACTGCTGGAAGCGCGGAACGTAGCCAATCCAGCACGGATCTGTTCGATCTGCACGCCATAGGCATAAGCTGCCAAACTTGCGGCTAAAGCGTTGGCAATCATAAACGGTGCGCGTCCGCCCATAGTTAACGGTACGTTCGCTGCCTGTTCGATCCGCAGCGTCCAATCTCCTTGCAAAATTGAGAGGTAGCCGTTTTCATACACTGCTGCCAAGCCACCCTGCTGGGTATGCTCTTGAATCAAAGGATTGTCTGGAGACATGGAAAACCAAGCCAGCTTAGACTTGACGCGATCGCGCATTTGTGCTGTAAGAGGGTCGTCGGCGTTGAGGACGGCATAACCATTTGGTTGCACGGCTTCCGCTACTACACTTTTGAGGTGCGCCATTTGTTCGAGCGTGTCAATGTCGCCAATTCCTAAATGATCGGCAGCCACATTCAACACCACCCCAATATCGCTAGCATCAAAAGCCAGTCCCGATCGCAAAATTCCTCCCCGCGCCGACTCCAGTACGGCAACTTCCACCGTGGGGTCTTGCAAAATCAACTGAGCGCTTTGGGGACCAGTATTATCACCTGGTTCTACCAAATAATCGCCGATATACGTGCCATCAGTTGTGGTGTAGCCGACAACCTTGCCACTCTGTTTAATCAGGTGTGCCGTCAGGCGTGTAGTGGTTGTCTTACCGTTCGTCCCCGTCAAGGCAATAATTGGAATTCGGCTGGGCGTACCTGGGGGAAATAGCATATCTAATACTGCCCCAGCAACGTTACGCGGAATGCCGCGACTGGGAGCAACGTGCATCCTAAAGCCTGGAGCCGCATTCACTTCGACAATTACACCCTCAGTTTCCCGCAACGGGCGGCTGATATCGGAGGTGACAATATCGATCCCCGTGATATCTAAGCCAACGATTTTCGCGACTCGCTGCGCTAACCAAGCATTTTCTGGGTGAATGTCATCGGTACGGTCTACAGCGATCCCGCCCGTACTCAAGTTTGCTGTTGCCCGCAAGTAGCAAACTTCGCCCTCTGTTAATACCGTATCTAAGGTATACCCTTGGCGTTCGAGCAATTGAAAACTGGTGCGATCGAGTTGAATTTTGGTCAGAACGTTATCGTGTCCCTCACCTCGATTCGGGTCTTGGTTCGTTTCTTCAATTAACTGTTCGATCGTACTCTCACCATCACCGACAACGTGAGCGGGGACGCGCTCGGCAACGGCAACCACCTTGCCGTCTACGACTAATACTCGATGATCGCGCCCGACGTAGTAACGCTCGACAATGACAGCGCGAGAAACTTCTTTCGCAGCATCGTAGGCGGCTTCAGCTTCTTCCCAGGTTCTAATATCGATCGTGATGCCCCGCCCGTGGTTGCCATCCAAGGGTTTAATCACAATTGGATAACCGCCAACAGAGGCGATCGCATCTTCTAATTCATCTAAATAGCTAATTGTCGTCCCTTGGGGAACGGGTACGCCTGCATTGCCTAAAATCCGTTTCGTACTCTCCTTATCGCAGGCAAGTTCTACACCCAAAATTCCCGTGCGATCGCTCATGGTAGCTTGCACCCGCTTTTGATTCGCACCGTAACCCAGCTGAATCAAAAACCGCGCCCCCAAATTCATCCAGGGAATTCCCTTAGCTGCTGCCTCTTCTATAATCGCTTCCGTACTCGGTCCTAGCGCCGCATCCCGATACAGTTCCTTGAGATCCTGCAAATCCTGCTCTAACTCAGCTTGGGGATATCTTCCTTGCTCCACAATACTTTGGCACATCCGCACGGCAGCCCTTCCCGCATAGCGTCCTGCCTGCTCGTCTTCATAGTCGAACACCACCTGATAAATCCCTGGCGTTGAGGTTTCCCGCGTCCGTCCAAAGCCGACTGACATGCCTGCCAGTTCTTGTAACTCTAAAGCGATATGCTCCACCACATGCCCCATCATAGTGCCTTCCCGCACCCGCATCAGGAAACCACCGCGACACCCAGGAGAGCAGAAATGCGATTCTAAACTCGGCAGAGTTTCGACCAGTCCTTCATAGAAGCCTGGGATTTGATTCGTTGGTTGCTCGGCTAACTCTTCTAAATCGAGCCGCATCAAGATCAGCTTATGTCGGCGAATGCTCCAATAGTTGGGACCGCGTAAAGTCTGGATTTTCAGAATTCTCATGGGATTGGGAAATGGGGGGTGCAACCAATTAACTAGTGTCTCGCTCAAGACTTAGCGACAACTGTATCGAAAATCACATTTTCACTGAAAATCAAAAATGCAACTCATATTCTTCCCAATGAAAGAATATAATTCCGAATTCCGAATTCTATTGAGGTAGTCTTTGCACGGGAGCCAAAACGATCCGCTTTTGTAAATGGTAGCGATCGCCATAACTCAAAATATGCACTCGTAAGTTATGCAAACTCAAAGGCTCGGCAGCACCAATATCGGCATGGTTAGTGTAAGACATTTCCCCAGGATCGACAATCGTAACTGTACCTTTGCCCATTACCCTTAAAGTGCCATCTTTCTCGACCATAGCGCAAGTATCTTCATCGATCCCGATCCCCAGACGATCTGGATGACAGGCAACTGCACTGAGCAACCGTCCCATCCGGTTGCGATTGTGAAAGTGCTGATCCACGATCGCATCAGGGATGATTCCCAGACCGATCGCCATATCTACCAGCGCTCGATTTGGTGACTCGCCGCTGCCACCGCCAGCAATCATGTGATGCCCCATCACGGCAGCTCCCGCACTCGTACCAGCTAAAGTCAACTGTCCCCGCTGCACCCGCATCCGAATAATATCCATCGCTGGGGTATCTGCCAACACCGCACACAGACGTAGTTGATCCCCCCCGGTCAAAAAGACTCCCGTACAAGCAGCCAGACATGCCTGAACGTTTGGCTCATCGCACTGTTGTCGTTCTCGGATATCCAAGACTTCAACTTTTTTTGCTCCCATTTCTTCAAAAATGCTAAGATAGCGTGCGCCAATAATTGTCGGTTCGCGAGAAGCAGAAGGAATAATAGCAATATGGGCATCTGTCGATCCGGCACGAGCAAAAAACGTGTGCAGGATTTCCCTTCCGTGAACCTTATCCTCTGCTCCACCGATCACCAAAATGGCTGTTTTTGTAGCTTGGGGAGTCCTCATTTCCAGCGATTGAGCCTCTAATTGCACCATTGTTTCTTTCCTTCTCGTCAACCTCATTCAAAGTCCGCTCCCGCGATCGCTTCAGTGCTGCAAAGCATTCAATCCGAGGTTGAGACCGTACCAATTGATTTTTTTTTACCCTGACCGCTCAGTAATTTGCCAGACGTGACAATATTTAAACATAATTTAAACAATAAGCAACACTTTTGTCATTCGTCATTCGTCATTTGTGAGCAGCTAGCCACCAGCCACTAATCACTGATAACTGTTTAATATAGTCATTTTTCTGGTTGAGTTTTTGTGCGTTTTGATATAGTTACTCTCTTCCCCGACTTCTTTACCTCTCCTCTTAGCTCAGGATTGATGTGTAAAGCTTTGGCAAAAAAAATTGCTGAGGTAAATCTGGTTAATCCTCGTGACTTTACCACGGACAAGCACCGCAAGGTTGATGACGAACCCTACGGTGGTGGTGTAGGGATGTTGATGAAACCAGATCCGATTTTCGCTGCCGTTGAATCACTCCCAATTTTACCGCGTCGAGAAACGATATTAATGACTCCTCAAGGTCAACCTTTGAATCAATCGTTGCTCAAAGAATTAGCAGGTAACTGCGAGCAAATAGTCATTATCTGCGGGCATTATGAAGGGGTAGACGATCGCGTACTGCATTTAGTCACGCGAGAGATTTCTTTAGGTGATTTCGTATTAACTGGAGGAGAAATTCCCGCTCTAGCATTGATGAATGGAGTTATCCGGCTACAACCAGGAACGGTAGGAAAAACAGAGTCTCTTAAAGCCGAAAGTTTTGAGGCAGGGTTGTTAGATTATCCTCAATATACTCGTCCGGTAGAATTTCGCGGCTGGAAAGTTCCAGAAGTTCTGCTTTCGGGCAACCATCAAGCGATCGCCCAGTGGCGCTACGAACAGCAAATTCAACGCACCCGCGAGCGTCGTCCTGATTTGTTA